>JAGPWA010000067.1 GCA_018066715.1 Porticoccus sp.
GGCAATTTTAGCAAGGCCATAGATGTCAGCCTGCCAGTGTTCAGCATCTTTTTTAATAAAGCAGTTTTCTATATTACGGCGAACATCCTGTTGAGAGGCTTTAGCTAGAAAGTTATTGGCAAGAAAAGCGTTGAGCACCTCAGCTCCCACCTCGAAATGGGGCTGACTTATCGCTGGCCCCAAGTAAACCATCAGTTCGGATGGACTAGCATCGAACCGGTTGATGGCCTGGCCGACAATACCTGCCGCTAAACCACGCCAGCCAGCATGCACCGCAGCGACTTCAGTGCCGGCACGATTACATATAAGTATTGGCAAACAATCTGCCGTCATCACTGTACAAACTCGACCAACCTGATTGGTATAACAACCATCTGACACAGGAATAGAACCATCACACTCAGCGGTAACAATGGTTGTTCCATGTATTTGCTCAAGAAGCTGTGGGGATGAAGGCAGCGGTTGTTTCTTCGACAACAATTGCTCCGACAATAACTGCCAGTTCTTTTCTACGGCTTCAGGATTATCGCCCACATGAAAGGCTAGGTTGAGCTCATTCCAAGGCGATACCGACTGACCACCACTCCGGGTGCTGATCGCGGTGTGAATGTTCTTAGGTGCTGGCCAGTCCGGCTTTAACACTCCCATCATCAAGCTCTGGCATCCACCTCAAGGGCAAGAAGTAACGACTCAAAATCCGCCGGCGGTGATACCTGCCACTCCATATATTCATCCGTCTCTGGATGAATCAACCCTAACTTGGCCGCATGTAATGCCTGTCGTTTGAAACCACGGAGGGTATCGTGTAATTCAGGCGTTGCTCCCTTAGGTAATTTAAGGCGGCCGCCATAGGTGGCATCCCCCACCAGAGGATAGCCAATATGAGCCATATGTACGCGTATTTGATGAGTGCGTCCCGTCTCCAGATTAACTCGAATATGAGTATGACTTGGGAAACGTTTGATCACCCGGTAATGGGTTACCGCCTCCTTGCCCCCATGCTCCTGTACTGACATTTTGATTCGAGTTTGAGGATGACGCCCCATGGGTTTATCCACGGTGCCCCCGCCCGTCATTACCTCCTGGGTAATGGCCTGATACTCCCTGCTCACCGTTCGCTCCTGCAGCTGTTTAATTAAGGAATGGTGGGCTACCAAAGATTTAGCCACCACCATTAATCCAGTGGTATCTTTATCCAGTCGGTGGACAATACCTGCACGGGGAATATTTTCATTATCCGGCAAATAATGGATTAAACCGTTGAGTAACGTGCCGGAATAGTTACCCGCAGCCGGATGAACAACCAAACGAGTCGGTTTGTTGATGACCAGAATATGCTCATCCTCATAAACAATATCAAGCTTGATGTCTTCAGGCTCCCATTCTCCCTCAGGCTCCAGTGCAACATTGACCGTTAATATCTCACCACCCAAAAGCTTGTCTTTAGGGCGATGTAACTGGCCATCGACCAATAAATCACCGCCCTTAATCCACTGCTGCAAGCGGGAGCGAGAAAAATCATCAAACAATTCTGCAGCTACCTGATCGAGCCGGCTACCGGCCCGTTCTATCGGCACTCTCGCTTCCAGTTCTATTGGATCAGTCATCGGTATTTTGCATCCCGTCGGGCCTGTGGTTAAATAGCGAATCTTACAGGCATTGCACCAGCTGACAAGAACACTTTACGGCTTACTCATCGGGATTTAACCACCAACATGCGATTTCTGACTACTCTTCTGCTATGCACAATATTACTGACCACCGGCTGTTCATGGCTGAAAGGCGCCGACCAAATCAACCAGGAAGAGCGAGATACCAGTGAATTTTCTGAGAAAGATTTCTATGAAGTCATTCAAGACGATTTGGATGCAGGCTTCTGGCAGACCGCCATTGAAAACCTGGAAGCACTGGAAGCTCAACACCCCTTTGGGGACTACGCAGAGCAAGCCCAGTTAGAACTCATTTATGCCCGCTACCGTGCGGGCGACTTTGAGGCTGCGATTGCTTCGGCAGATAGGTTCGTCAGGTTACACCCCCAACATCCCAACGTGGACTATGCATACTATTTAAAAGGGCTTTCTTTCTTTTCAAAAGGCTCAGGTTTTTTTGAACAGCTAATACCTTCTGATGAAACCAAGCGTGACCCTGGTTCTGCTCGCGAATCTTTGACCACATTTAATGAGTTATTAAACCGGTACCCTGACAGCCTCTATGCACCCGATGCCCGCAAACGAACCATCTACCTGCGTAACAACATGGCACGACTCGAGATTCATGCCGCTAACTACTATTTCCTGCGGGGCGCCTACCTTGCCGCGGCCAACCGAGGGCGCTATGTTGTTGAAAATTATCAGATGACGCCTGCCGTTCCAGATGGTCTTGCTGTTATGGCTGAGGCTTATTACCTGATGCAAATGCAGGATTTATCAGATGATGCGGTCAAGTTATTAGTTGCTAACTACCCTCAGCACCCTGCTCTCGACGAAAGCGGCAACTTCCTCTATCAAGAAGAAACCGCCGGATTCAAACGTAGCTGGACGAATAAACTGACGGCAGGGCTCTATGACAAACCCAAAACTATTGGTTTTGATAGCCGCCATGTTTTTAATGAACGCTATAAAAAAGCGGGTAATGAAGACGCCCGGGGCGAAAAGTCTTGGTTTGATAAGCTCACTTTTGGGCTTTTTAACTAACCCCACTTTTTCCACCATTAACCCAAGAATCAAGCCATGGATATTGATGTAATCCGCAGGGAAATGAAGGTTCTGCCTAACATCGACCCTGCTTTTGAAGTGGAGCGTCGCGTTAGTTTCATCAAATCCAAACTGGTTCAATCTGACACCACAAACCTTATTCTCGGTATTAGCGGCGGTATTGACTCTACCACCTGTGGGAGACTAGCTCAGCTGGCTGTAGACCAGCTCAACCAAAAACAGTCCAACCTTAATTACCGCTTTATTGCCGTCAGGCTACCCTATGATGTTCAGGCAGATGAAGACGATGCTCAATTAGCACTGAAATTTATTCAGCCTTCTGAAAGCCTGGCGGTTAATGTCAAGCCGGGGGTAGATGGCATTCACAATGAAGTCCTGAGCGTATTAGACAAAAAGGATTTAATAACAGCATCAGAACCCGCCATCGACTTCACCAAAGGTAACACCAAAGCACGCACCCGCATGGTGATTCAGTACGAAGTTGCTGGTCTTTTAGGTGGCTTGGTCGTTGGCACTGATCACTCTGCCGAGAACATTACTGGGTTTTTCACCAAATGGGGGGACGGTGCCTGTGACCTAGCACCACTGTTTGGTTTAAGTAAGCGTCAAGTTCGACAAATTGCAGAGTTTCTCGATGCACCCCTTAGCCTGATTGAAAAAATACCCACTGCAGACCTAGAGTGTCTAATCCCCCAAAAAGCCGATGAACATGCCCTCGGCATTACCTACGATGAGCTTGATGATTTTCTAGAAGGTAAATCCGTTCGCGAAACTACGAAAGCTCGTATCGTCGAGGTTTACCAGAAAACCCAGCACAAACGTCAACCTATCCCTACTATCTACAGTTAGAAGAACACTATCTGATGCTGTGATTGATACTATGGCCGCTAGAAAACAGTCGGTTAGCCTATCAATCACTCATTAGTGTCCGGTACCTACTGACTCATAAACACCCTTTGAGCACCTCTGTAGTGAAGTAACTACTCAATATAGAGAAGCAATGCTCAATCACGCCTTATTTCACCGTGATACAAAATGATTTTTTCAGATAGAATCCCATCATAAACAGAAATAAAGGGCAGTTATGCCGCTGCAAGTCGATCAGATTGAAACAAGTACCGCCCCCGATGTCCTACTGAAGGCTTATGCCTACTATAGGACTATACTCGCTGCTCTATTACTTATTATGTACCTTTCCGGTATCGCCTTTAAAATCCTAGGTAGTGAAGACCATCAATTATTTCTGACAACAACCTCCGCGTACACATCACTCTGCCTGCTCACACTACTCTACTTTCGCTTCAATCAGTCCGGCCCTGGCATTCAGTTACTGTTCTTCATGTTGTTGACCGACATGGTGGCAATCACTCTGATGATGCATGCCAGCGGGGGCCTAGAAAGTGGCCTGGGCTTTCTGATGCTAGGCATTGTGGCAGCAGGCAGTATCTTTGTCGCGGGCCGGTTATCCCTGTTATTGGCAGCGATTGCCAGTATCTTCGTGATGACAGAAACTCTAACCACGATCCTACTGCAGGGAAGGAGCCAAGAATCGATATTTCCAGCGGGAATTTTAGGTATTCTGTTATTTATCACTGCGCTAATTTTTCAAATACTGACCCAGCGTATTCGTATTGCTCAATCCATTGCATCAAAAAAAGCGACTGAAAGCGCTCAACATCAACAACTGAATGAATCGATTGTAAAGAGAATGCATACCGGCATTGTCGTTGTTGATAGCAATGACAATATCCAGCTGATCAACAGCTCTGCAGTGCAGTTGCTCGGGGGACAACAACTGGGTAAACCCCTGGGAACCAACCAAACTCTTAGGCTTATCCCGCCACTGTTTAAACAACTTGAACGTTGGCGAACCTATCCTTGGTTGAGAACACCTACATTTAAAGCGACGCCTTCAGCACAAGAATTACAGGCCAATTTTACCTCCCTACACCGTGGTGCCGCCAAACAGACACTGATTTTTCTGGAAGATACCCGCACACTTGCTCAGCATGCCCAACAACTGAAGCTTTCATCACTCGGCAGGCTAACGGGGAGTATTGCCCATGAAATTCGCAACCCCTTAGGAGCGATAAGCCATGCATCACAATTACTCTCTGAACAACCCTCAAGTGAAAGCCAAACAAAGTTACTTGATATTATCTACCGTCACTGTAATCGTGTGAATCAGATCGTTGATAACGTGTTACAACTATCGGGACAAAAACCACCTGCATTTCAAAAATTGTGGTTATCACAGTGGCTAAAAAAGTTTCGTCTTGAATATCTGGATGGCCATCAGTCTCTTACTGTTATGGAAATTGAAAGTGATGACAAAGATACTCAGATCTTTTTTGACCCCATTCACCTGACGCGTATTCTGACAAATTTAGTCGATAATGGTATGAGGTTCAGCAACCAAGAAGTGAGTCAACACTGGATCAAGCTAGTCATTTCAAAAGATTCAAACTCCAACCTCCCCTTTTTGGATGTCTATGACAAAGGGCCTGGTATTTCCAAGAATGATCAGGAGCATATTTTCGAGCCATTTTTCACAACATCTCACGAAGGCTCTGGATTGGGGCTCTACTTGGCCAAAGAGCTTTGTGAGGTAAACTACGCCTCACTCAATTATTTTGGTGACTCGCCAGAAAACCGCCATTTTCGATTGGGCTTCTCCCACACAGATCGGCTATTACCGAGAGCTTCTTCATGATGAAAAAACGTGCCCTGGTCGTTGATGATGAACCTGATATTCGAGAACTACTGTCCATGACTTTGGAACAGATGGGGCTGGAAGTAGTGACTACGGCCAAACTAACCAAGGCTCGCAAGCTATTAGACAGTGAACATTTTGACATCTGCCTGACAGATATGAACATGCCTGACGGCAATGGTCTTGAACTGGTTGACCATGTCCAGGCCTGCCACCCGCACCTTCCCATTGCGGTGATTTCCGCCTACGGTAATATGGCGATTGCCATAGAAGCTCTAAAAAAAGGTGCCTTCGATTTTATTTCCAAGCCCTTAGAACTGATTCGTTTCCGCAATATTGTACAATCAGCGCTCAAGCTGGATCAGGGTGAAACTGAAAAAACACCATCTTCGACCTCCTTAATGGGGACTTCATCCGCCATGGAGTCTCTCAAACAACAAATAAGGCGTGTTGCACGTAGTCAGGCACCCATTTTTATCAGCGGTGAATCAGGCAGTGGTAAAGAACTGGTCGCCCGAGCTATTCATGCCCTAGGGCCCCGTAGTGCAGGACCATTTATCCCGGTTAACTGCGGAGCCATTCCTTCTGAGCTGATGGAGAGTGAGTTTTTCGGTCACAAAAAAGGCAGTTTCACCGGAGCACACCAAGATAAACAGGGACTATTTCAGGCTGCCAATGGCGGAACACTATTACTCGATGAGGTCGCCGACCTACCCCTTGAAATGCAAGTAAAACTACTCCGAGCCATTCAGGAAAAGAGTATTCGCCCTGTGGGTGCTGAAGAGGAAATACCTGTAGATGTTCGAATTCTCAGTGCAACACACAAAAACCTGTCAAACGAAGTGAAAAATAATCAATTTCGACAGGACTTATTTTACCGCATCAATGTGATCGAGCTTCCAGTGCCCAGTTTGCGTGAGCGGAAAGTTGATATCCCGCAACTGGCAACGACGTTTCTGGAACGGTTTGCCCGCGAGTCTGATCTCCCAGTACCGACACTATCAGATGAAGCACTTCAAGCCTTAATAGAATACAGTTTTCCCGGTAATATCCGTGAATTAGAGAACACGCTGGAAAGGGCTTTTACTCTCTGTCATGGCTCTACTATCAACCCTGAAGACCTTCACCTTCAGACAGAAACACCCTCAATAGAACAACTCCACCAAAGTACGAAGACCAGCACTCGAACCGCAGAAGATTTCAACTCCATTGATGATTATCTTGCTACTATTGAAAAAGACATGTTAGTCAGCGCACTAGAAAGAAACCGCTGGAACAAAACCGCCACTGCCAAGGAACTGGGAATCAGCTTTCGGCAGATGCGGCATAAATTAAAGAAATTTGAAATAGAGTAGGCACGCTACCAACAGTAGGTTGCAGACTCGCTCGCCGAAGCTACAGTTTTAGCCGCCTGCTCATTAATCCCCAACGAGCCACACTTGGTATCATCAGTCTGCCCACCCTGTGGAACAGCCGACAAAGTATAGGCTGTTTCGCCTATATTTGAATCTGGTTCAGTAATGGTAATTTGGTAAATACTGCCTGACGCAGCAGCGAGAGTGTCTCCCTCACTGCTTACAAAATACGTTGCAGGATAACCAAGGTCTGTCAAAAGATCGGTATATGAGCGGTTATTCAGAAAATACTGCTCCTGTCGCGATACAGCTTCTAAAAGTGCACTTTTACCCACAGCACGGTTTGAGCGAAGGACATACTCTCGATAGTTAGGTAGAGCAAGTCCAATAATAATTGCCACAATGGCAACAACAATCATTACCTCGATTAATGTGAACCCCTTACTTTTTGGCATCATTTTTATCGCTCCCTGCATCATGGTTTATCCAGTACATCAACATTAATTTCGCGCCAGAAGAAGGTGTTGGGGCGCTGATCTCCTAGTTGAACCTGCTGGCTGCCTGCTAAACCCGTGCTAGGAGAGACTGCAGTAACACCACCATCAATACCCGATGCTAAATCTATATATCTATCTGATGCTGACAAATTCCCCTCTACACCAGAGTGAAGGTGAATATCTGGTGAACCATCTGCAACAGCCACCTGGTAAAGCCGACTGATACCCAGATTGGGAGCACAAGTACCATCCGCTTCACCCCCTTCAGGTAGATAGGTTGTAAAATTCACATTACCACCAGATATCAAAGGAATAGACAGATTTTTTTCACCTGTTTCACCCAAATCAAGCCGCCAACCATTGCTAAGAGCCGCTACTGTGCAAGCTGTAGCACCATTGTTAATACATTGATCAGTCACATCAAACAAACCTGAACCAGTACCAGTACCATCACCAATAACCAAGGGGGCACGCCCTTCTACTCCATCGTCTGTAGAAGGATCACCATCGATCGTCAAATCAGTATCTGCATAAACGTATCTATCCTTCAGTAAAAAGAACGTGTTCTCAATAGTGGAGGGAGCAGACTTTGGGTGTGTGCGATCACCAGAACCAATAGCTATGCCATCATAACGTCCAAGACCATCGACCCCCTGAACGATACTCAACCCATGGTAAAAACGTCGGTCATTAACGGAACCTACAGCACCACCTAACTCTGCAAATTTTGTTGCACGCCAATATGTTTTCCTGAGAGTAGCCGCATCGGTCAATGATGGGTCATATTCTGGTAATTCAAAGCGCCAGACATTACCGCCAGTATCCCCCACATAAACCCGGTCTGTAATACCATTACCATCAGAATCAATGGGAGTAACTGCAGCGGTGATACTATGAATCAGGTCCGTATGCTGATACTTAGTGGCAGACTGCCCTCCTGTGCTGCCAGATACCGCTTTCCATATAAGTTGACCTGTTCTGGCGTGGACAATAAACAATGCCGCCCCTTCTGGATCATGTCCAGCTGGTGCATATGCTAAATTCGTAACATCGTAATCCAAGTTATCACGGCCCACTCGCGCATTGTGAGCGTCATTCCAACCGCCATAAAGCCCTCCACCAAAGATCAATACGGGAACAGGCACATTTTCACCATTAAAGTCATTAACTGCCCCATCCGGTTCAAACTGAACCCAAGCCTGTCTCGGTGTTGAGAAACTCAGGCCTAATTCCTCAAAATCTGTCCCTACACCCTCATTAGTAATTTGCCAAAGTAATCTTGGCTCGTCATCTGGCGCTGAGACATCCAAAGCATAGTAGGACTTTCCTCCTCGCCTTAAACCCATGTAGACATAGGCCTTATCGCAATCAAGATCCGTAACATCAGGGTCCGAATTCTGGTCAGTGCCACCAGGCGCACAGTATGAATCATTACCGCCATTGCCTCGTTCAAGAGTGCCATCTCGATCATTATCGATCACAAAAGCAATCGGGGGTAAGTCCACACCATAGGGTTTATCATCTCCCACAGATTCACGCTTAATCAAATCGGGAATATGCGCCAGTAATTCTCTCGGCATAAATGCCCACTCTTCCACACCAGACTCACCTCCCGTTGAAGTCGTATTGCGTATTGAATGAAGGAACCCATCACTGGTGCCAAATAAGACTCGGATATCCTGACTGTCTTCCGTATCTGCATAACCCCCCAACGCACCATAATTGAGGACCAATGGCCTGGAATGTAACGGGTCACCCATCATCCAAGGGCGTGCGGCATCCCTACCTGGCACATAACTATCTTCAACATTGTCATCCCAACCAAAAACATTGATGCCTCTCGCCCACTTCAGTAATACCTGAGTCGCTTGCTCAGCAAGAACATCATCCGAATCCGAAGTTCCTGTGTCAACATAAGCTACCGCAGCAAGATCCAAAATGCGCTTTGCCTCGGTTGCATCCACCACACCCGAGTCATCCCTTAAACCCAGGAGTTCCTGAATATCTTCATCAGTATTTAATGGACTAGCATCATCTGCATTCAAGGCAACAAGGGCGTTACCACTCGCTGATTTCCCATTCACTGGGGAGTCAGGACCTAAAAATAGCTGCCGTCCATCACTATCACCTACAGCTGGCGTTGCATTTGCGGCTGTTGGATTCAGAATTATAGGGTTGAAATCAGCATCTACCCGGTAACCCGGTAAAATATGCCCAGCCCCCCCACGAGTCACCGAGTTACCATCCTTACCACTATTGTCGTCCACTGCATCGGGGTCCGCAGTAATAACATCCAACGCATTGGGGTCTGTCCAAAAGGTCAGCGCATCTTCGCTTATCTGACCTGTGGTCTGATCAAATGCTTCATCAGTATCAGCATCGACAATTGTTATCGTTGTAGAGCCCGTATCTGTCGTTGTTTTATCGATCCGCAATTTTTTGACATTACCAGGCCAGAGGGGGTAGCCATCTGGGTCCACCTCAAACAGCGCCATAAACATATCGGGTAGCGCCTCTGTCCGATTTTGGACATTGACCGGAACCGACGATGCGGTAAATGTTGAACTAACTGAGGCTATGCTATTAAACAGGGCTAATATGTCTGCTAACAACTCCTCGGGGGTTGCCCCAAGGTCAAGTGGTGCATCAGTGCCGCCACCCGCTAGAGCATAGTCAATCTGTTTTTGTTGAGCTTTTTTTGAAATAAAGAAAGAGGTCACATTCTGGGTGCCGTCAATAGTACCCAAACCTACATCCGCACTGGCGACATCCATGTTATGTAATTTGGCCAATATTTCAGTAAAGGTCGTTGGATCATTTCTAGTGTTTGCCAGCCCTAACCCTTGTTTATCAGCAGCAATACCAATGTCTCTCGATATCTCCGTATTCCAGTCTGTCTCACTCGTCGTCTCACCGAAGAAAAAATTCACGGTATACACTTTGCTACAGGAATAATCACCCTCAACAAATGGGCTTATGTAATTGGTCCCATCATCAATATCCATATCCCAGGTCATCCATGGGGATATAGCACCATCACTATTCTCATTGGGTTTGACACTACCTGGCAATGTTGTATTTTCGCAGCCCCTGTCTGTACCAAAGTCACAATTACCATTACCACTGGTAGCGCTACCACCACCCGTACCCGATGTATACTCTTGGTCTAGGTTGTAGATTGGCTTGCCATTTTTCTTGTTACTTCCAAAATCAGCCCAACCTTTGTGCCCATTAAGTACGGCACCGCCTATCAGGTAACGGTAGAATTCAAAAAACATCTCTCGAGCTTGATAGGGGTGACCACCAGAAGCGTCCGCCGGGTGGGGCATATTTTTAAGAATGCCCAGCAATTCGTTTTTAGATTCCTGCCCCTCAGGCGACGAATTTACAACATCGAACCCTCTCAGGATAAAACCGCCATCACTACAGCCTTTATCATCACCCAAAGCACCATGAGTACTGGTGCAGTTGTTATCGTTTTGATGGCTCATCATGATGCCGATAGAAAAACCAAGGGGTTCTATTTCATTAAAAACCACCCTCAAAGCGCCTCTCAAGACATCAAATAACTTGGGTTCGTCATCATTCGTTAGGCGCCCTTCTTCCACTAAGGCGTTGTATATATCCTCGCCCAGCTCACTACTATCATCACAATCAGAAAGAGCAGGGTTCGTGTTAAAATCACACGCATATTCATTGGAGCCAGTATTTGCCCGCCAATCAACGGACAGCATAACAAAAGGCGCCACGGCATTTTCTTCTCGGTCGTCACTAAAAAAGATTTCAGTATCATCTGAGACCACTGAAGAGGATATCAGGCACAACATCAGTGCTGTGCCTTGGAAAATATTATGTTTTTTCATCATCCTGTTTCGCCTTTATAAGGCGTCCTCCTGTCAATAAAAGTACACCTAGAGTGTAGGGTCAGCTATATCCAAATGTGCATATTTATCCAAGTCACCGACGACATCACTAAGCCCTGCACAGTCTTGAGCAACGGGATTAACAATAAATATGCCTTCCGATTGATGTGACACGCCCAGTTTATTCTGAGAGTTGTCGTAGTCTGTTTCTGTATCAAAATAAAATGCACAGGTATTCACCTGCTCACCAAAGCCTGCAGGGACAGTACCCTCACCTAAAAAATGTGTTGCATAATAATTAACCGCTCCAGCATCCGAAATTGCTGACGATAGAGTGCCATCAATTGTTAAGGTCAACTCATCGCATCCTGAGGTGTTTGATTCACGGGCGCTACAAAGGGTCTTATCTGTTTTAAAGCTGGGCTCTACTCCTGTACCACCCTGCCAACGACTAATGACCGACTCATTCACAGCAGCAGCAAGCTCAAACGCTTCGATTCTGGACTGCTCATTACCCGCCATCAGTATCTCCAATGTACCTGAGCGCATGGTGCCCAATGCCAGCATACTGAGCAGCAGTAAAAAAATAATAGAAATCAGCAGGATGGCACCCTGTTGTTTTGTCTTGCCATAATTGCCTCTGATCATGATTTTAGCTCCATTATTCAGCGACCAGGCTGGTTGGGTTGCGAACAACAATCGTCGACGACAGTGCTAATCGATAAAACTGGTCAGCCGGTGTGGTGACCGTAGTCCCACCGCCCAACCGGTAGCTCCGGGACTCAGCAGTGAAGTTATGTATTTCATTAATACTGCGGGCGAGTACATGTACTCGAATAGAAACTATCTGGTCTGCATTTGCCCCTAAGCCCACGGGTGGGTCAGTGTTATCAGAAACAAATTGATCCGCATACCCATCAGCATCGAGGTCCACACCAAGCTCCAATTGTAAGTTTTCAATGCCTCGAACCAGACAAAGCTGTCCTGATATACCAGTACCGGTCGAAACTAACTCCTTCTTACACAGGCTGGGCACCCCATCATCTGTGCCGATATAGAAAATTGACGCGTAATACTCCCATATATCTGAACCATTACCGGCTGTAGCTATTGTGCCAATATCGGTATAACCGGAACCTTGCTGCAACTCAACCGTACCCAGGCCTCTATTTTTATTGTGGAGGTAATAACGGGTACTGACCAGAGATTCAGGCGTCACCTGCCACTCACCATCCAGAATAAGGGGCTGGTCAGACGCTCTTTTAATAGCAACAACATCGGTACCTGCTTCAATATCATCATCACTGAAGCATGAATAATAGGTATCTGTTGCGTTATCTGAGCTATTAACGACTTCCAAGGGAGCTTCACCTTCGAGCAACCAGTCAATCCCAGTAAGACCGCAGTCCGTGGTCACCGAACCACCGCTGACATCAGATGAATCAGGGACACCCCCAAAAAATCCCGCCATACCAAGCTCTCTTGAGAGTAACCTCAGACTATAGCGACCATTTTCCTGGACTCGAGATATTTCATCATCTTGAACAAAACTACGTTTTCCCTCAATAAACACACTGATAATACCTGCCGAGAGTAGCAACCCCAGCAGCAGAGCTATCATCAGCTCAATCAGCGTAAACCCTTTACTTCGGGAATAATGTCTCATCATCGTTTTACCAGCCAAATCTCTCACCTTCACACACCCGCCACAAAGGTACTTATAGTCACCCACTGCCTGAGTTTATCCTCATCGCCATAATTACCATCACCACAGGCCGGAGCATTGGTTTGATTCAACTCCACTTTCCCCTGCCATACAATAATGGCCGTAATATAGTTACTGGTGTCAGTCACACAAGCCGTGGGGTTAACCAGCCCGCCAGACACCGCTGTGCCATCTAATAACTGATCCCACTCCCAGAGATCAAATTCGGCAAGTTGCGTACTAGAACATTGTGCCTCAGTACAGTCAGGCTCCGGTTTTTCCATGATACCGGGGTCAAGATCCGTCACAACGTAAACACTAATTTGAGTAGGATTACCGCGTATTCGCTCCAGTAAATTCTGGGCCGCGTATGATGCTGCTGTTCGTTGTATAGCTTCAAAGTTGAGGCGCTTGGCATTCATTTGCAGGCCAACATACCCCAGCACACCCACAGCCAGCACCAAAGCAGCAATCATCACCTCGATCAAACCAACCCCAACACAATTGGGCCGGTGGTTAAGCAATGATGCTCTACAAGATGGTCTTATCACTTATCTGCTCCTTCTGCGCCCTAAAAACATCAAGGGCAATCTATACCTGAGTCCAACCCTTTTTGACTACGAATTCTGCCCGTAATACTGATAAACACCTGCCTTGCTTTGGCATCGTCTTCTTCCCCACTAGCATCAGTAGCACAAATCCTAAACGAGGAAGTTTCATCCAATGTCCCACTGCCGCCACGAGCATTACCTTGAGGTAAAAATGTGACTACATCTGAAAATTGCGGGGTGCTACGAAGGGTGTAACCCGTAGGCAGAGGGGTATATTCTTGTATCACGATCTCTCCATCTCCGGTGTCCACGACACCATCTATATTCAAATTATTGAAGGTAATCCAACCCTGCTCCCAGTTGCCATTGGTTGTGCAATTAGCACCATCAGCACTTTTACAGAGGGTGACTGGTTGATTAAGTCTAGCAGCCGTTGAGCGGGCTAAATTAAAACTAGCCATCAGGTTGTTTGCCTCAGCACCGATTTTATTACTAGTAATGGTTTCCCGGAAATAGGGCGCACTCAATGCCAAAAGGATCGCCACCAAAGCGACGGTTATCATCAGCTCGATCAGGGTAAAGCCTTCATTTTTTATTTTCGTGTTCATGAGTTCCCATATAGCAAATATATTCTTGAATATCTCTGTAATCAGACAGAAGGAGTGAAACACCGACCACTAACTCTTGACAGCTTAATCTTGGCCAAATTCGCCGATAAACGGTAGTTGAAACCGCTGTATAACGATTAATTCCACGCATCCAATAACCAGCTATTCTATGACTTTTCTAGGAATAAAACCTAATAAAACTCAATATCGCCTGACTGCGTATAGGAGAAAGTTACACTCAACTTTCTCCCCCTCAACCGCTACCACAAACCCTATCTCCAATACCTTCAGCCACTCTTGGTCGCCCAGTTATAGAGACGACAACACGCTGACCTTCAATGCCCCTATCGGGTGAACAAATAATGAACGAGGTGTTCCCGCTACCACTGCTCCCCACTGAACCTCCACCTGGCTTATAACCAAACCATTTGTGATGCTTGGTGGTGTAGAGCATGTTCCCTTTTTTTGCCGGATCGCCAATCCTGATAACCCTATCTAGGTCATGGTCAATCTCTCCACGCTTCCCCCTATCGGAAAAGACGATCCAACCATCCATCCAACTCAAGTCAGGACTGCAGGCTAAACCATCAGAACTCGGGCACAGACTAACCAAACTGTTCCTCTTGATTGCCTCCATTCGAGTAAAATGAAGTGTGGTTAACACTCTCTGAGCTTCCAGTGAGATCTTGTGTTTTTTAATCAGTGTTTGAAACGAAGGAATAGCCAACGCTGAAATAACAGCCACTAATGCTATTGTGATTAACAACTCAACAAGGGTAAAACCCTTCTTCCTATTGAAAAAGTCCATATCGCCATCCTGGCAAAACACATCCGTGTCACACCAGTATAGGCAAAAAACAAGTATTTTGAAGCGCTGTTAACGGTAACACTCCAACCTAGCTCTCTGTTAACGCAGTTCTTTCGGCATTGAAAATCGAACATTTTCAGCCCGACCGGGTATTTCCTGAGGTGCTGTAGCACCCATGTTTTGCAAAGCCTCTACCACGTCCTCAACCAACACTTCTGGAGCAGAAGCACCCGCAGTGATTCCGATGGTAGCTTTATCTAAAAGCCACTTTTCTTGAATATCTGAGGCGCTATCTATCAAATGTGCGTCAGCACCACAACGCTCGGCCAGCTCCCTGAGTCGGTTGGAATTGGAGCTATTAGGAGAACCTACTACCAAAACAAGCCCGCACTCCAGTGCGAGTTGTTTTACCGCATCTTGGCGGTTTTGTGTGGCGTAGCAAATATCATCTTTTTTAGGGCCTTGTATGGCGGGAAAACGTTGTCGCAACGCATCAATCACCTTAGCTGTGTCATCCATAGACAATGTTGTCTGGGTAACATAAGCGAGGCTTTCTGGATGCTTAACCTGTAACTGCGCCACATCAGATTCATTCTCGACCAAATAGATATGACCACGTCTGCTGGCATCATATTGCCCCATCGTACCTTCAACTTCTGGGTGCCCCTGGTGGCCTATCAACACACACTCTCGCCCCTCCCTGCTGTAACGAACCACTTCCATGTGTACTTTGGTCACCAAAGGACAAGTGGCATCGAATACAGTTAACTGCCGAGATTCAGCTTCCGTCCGTACTGTCTGAGAGACACCGTGTGCACTGAAGATAACATTGACACCATCGGGTATTTCATCGAGCTCATCGACAAACACTGCACCCCGCTCACGTAACGATTCAACCACAAATTTATTGTGAACCACCTCATGGCGGACATAGACCGGTGCGCCAAAAATATCGAGCGCCCGGTTAACGATATCAATCGCTCGGTCGACCCCGGCACAAAAGCCTCGAGGATTGGCGAGTTTAATCTCCATCAGTGCGTTACCGCAGGTACCACATCAAGAACTTGCACCTTGAAACTAATCGTATGTCCCGCCAAGGGGTGATTGAAATCAACGGTTACGGCGTCTTCATCAACCTCGACGATAACACCAGGCAGCTCCGCTTGATTGGCATCAGCAAAAGACAGCATCAAGCCAGGCTCCAGCGCCATATCTTCATCAAAGTCTTTACGTGAAAACTGTTGAAGGTTACTGGGGTTGTGCTGACCAAAACCCTTCTCAGGTGAGATGGAGAATACGTCTTCAGCGCCAGACTTTAGACCCTGTAGCACGGCCTCAAATCCTGGCAAAAAATTACCGTCTCCCACCACAAAACTAGCGGGCTCTCCATCGAAATTAGAGTCTACTGTTGAACCATCTTCAAGAGAGAGGGAGAAGTGTAGGGTTACTTTTGTATCAGGCCCAACAGGCAGTAATACGGCATCAGATAAATCAGTCATGATCACAATCCAGCTTTTTTTTCTTGGAAGCCAGCAGGCTTTCCAATATCAATAACAATGCCCCCAGAGTAATGGCGGTATCAGCTACGTTAAATGCAGGCCAGTGATAATGTCGGTAATAAATATCGACAAAGTCCACCACATAACCCAGCAAAATTCGGTCCCAGAGATTACCAATGGCTCCACCCAACACTAGCGAAAGAGCCAAGGCCAACAGGCTCTGACGAGTAGACAATCTCGACAGCCAAACCACAATAACAACAGTAACGACAACGCCTATCAGGGCAAAAAACCATCGCTGCCAACCCCCAGCCTCACTGAGGAAGCTAAATGCAGCCCCAGGATTGTGCACCAAAATTAGGTTTAGGAACGGTAATACCTCAAGAGTCTCATGGTAGGAAAACACAGTGGATACCCAGTACTTAGTCAATTGATCAATAAGAATGACCAATCCCGCCAATAGATACCAACGCCCCAGATTCCAGCTCACAGCGACACCCAAAATGGGTCTAAATTAAGCATATAAACGTTGCTCACCATTACCCGTAATGTTCTCAACACAACGACCACAGATTTCTGGATGCTCAGTATTAGTGCCCACATCTTCACGGTGATGCCAACAACGATCACATTTGGCATGAGTTGTTTTTACAACACTGACCTGCAACCCTTCAACTTCAGTCGTTTCGGCATGAATAGTTTCAGCGTCACTGGCGTCAGCAGCTGGCCTGAGTTCAGCTGCCGAGGTGATCAAAACAAACCTGAGCTCATCACCCAGCTTAGCCAGAGCCTCCTGCAACTCGCCATCAACATACAGTATCACCTCGGCTTCCAGTGACTTCTGAATACCAGAATCTTTCTTTCCTTCTAGCACTTTATTGACAGCATTTCTTGCATCGGCAATCAATGTCCAATCATCAGGCGAAATCAACGTGGCCTGCGCAGAGGGCAATGCCTGCCATTCAGCGAAGAACACCGAGGCTTCTCGATCCCCAGGAATAAATGACCAAATTTCTTCTGCTGTAAAACTCAAGATCGGGGCAATCCAGCGTGTAAATGAATCAACAATATAGTAGATGGCTGTTTGCGCAGAGCGCCGCGCCAGAGAGTTTTCCTGACAGGTGTACTGGCGATCCTTGATAATATTTAAGTAGAAGCTGCCCATATCAGTCACACAGAAATTATGTAGCTTCTGGTAGATATGATGGAACTGATAGTTCTCGTAAGCAGCAAGGATCTCTTCTTGCATACTCGCAACACAATCAACTGCCCATCGATCCAGTGCCAACATATCATCCATTGGCACCAAGTCTTTGGCGGGGTCAAAGCCGTTTAAATTCGACAGAAAGAAGCGCGCCGTATTACGAATACGACGGTAGGAATCCCCTGTTCGCTTAAGAATTTCATCAGAAACACTCATTTCACCACTGAAATCTGTGGCCGCCACCCACAAACGAAGTACATCGGCCCCCTGATCATTCACCACTTTCTGCGGCGACATCACATTACCAATGGATTTGGACATCTTGCGGCCATCCGCATCCACCACAAAGCCATGGGTCAACACTGCCTTGTAGGGCGCATTACCCTTGATAGCTATCGCTGTTTTTAACGATGACTGGAACCAACCCCGATGCTGATCAGAGCCTTCCAGATACAGGTCAGCTGGGTACTGTAATTGCTCACGTGCATCCAGCACGGCGGTATGGGTAACACCGGAATCAAACCACACATCTAGAGTATCTGTGACTTTGCTGTACTGATCAGCCTCATCACCGAGCAACTCGGCTGCATCCAGCTCATACCAGGCATCAATTCCACCTTGTTCCACACGGGAGGCCACAGCCTCAATCAATGTCGGGGTATCCGGGTGAATTTCTCCCGTTAACTTGTGAACAAACAATGCAATGGGAACACCCCAGGTACGCTGGCGAGAGATACACCAATCTGGACTATTCTCCAGCATGGCTTCAATTCTGGCCCGCCCCCAATCGGGGTGCCACGTAACGCCTTTAACCGCCTGCTTCGCTTTTTCCAACAAACCATTGTGGTTCATGCTGATAAACCACTGGGGTGTGGCTCGGTAAATCAATGGTGTTTTGGTTCGCCAGCAGTGTGCGTAACTGTGAGTAATTTTGTCGCTGGATAACAACCGACCACATTCTTTTAGCCGCTCAACAACCTGCTCATCGACTTTATAAACATGCTCGCCAGCAAACTGTTCCACGTCTTCGCGGAACAGACCGTTATCATCGATATAATTCAGAGTACCAATGTCATATTTGGCCGCTACGACGAAATCATCCACACCATGATCCGGCGCTGTGTGCACACAGCCCGTACCCGCTTCCGTGGTCACATGCTCGCCTAAAATGACAGGGACCTGACGATCGTAGAACGGATGTTGTAACAACAAGCTCTCGAACTGACTACCCTTAGCTCTGCCAACCACCTGAGAACTATCAACACCCCATCGAGATAAGGCTGACTCCACCAAATCTTCCGCCAGCAGGTATCGACCCACACGACCGGCAACCTCACACTGCACCAACACATAGTCCAAATCAGCGTTGAGACTGACCGCCTGATTAGAAGGCAGCGTCCAGGGTGTCGTGGTCCAGATCACTACAGAAACATCACCCTCACCGGCCACGTCACCTATGGCAGCAGTAAAGGCCTCTGCATCTGCCACAGGGAAAGCCACATCAATTGAAAATGAGGTTTTATCCTGATATTCCACTTCCGCTTCGGCCAGTGCCGAAGCACCCACCACACTCCAGTACACGGGCTTGTAGCCTTTGACCAAGTGGCCATTTTCAACCACTTTACCCAGTGCTCGAATAATGTCCGCTTCAAAATTGTTGTCCATCGTGAGGTAAGGATTATCCCATTCTCCCATCACACCGAGACGGATAAAGTCCTTCATCTGGCCGTCGACCTGACGTCGAGCATATTCACGGCATTTCTGCCGGAAGGTTTTATGATCTACTTTGACACCCGCCTTGCCGATTTTCTTTTCTACCTGATGCTCTATAGGCAAACCATGGCAATCCCAACCCGGCACATAGGGGGCATCGTAGCCGCTTAGGCTGCGGGACTTGATCACGATATCCTTCAGCACTTTATTGACGGAATGGCCAATGTGAATATTGCCGTTGGCATAGGGAGGGCCATCATGGAGAATGAATTTTTCCCGACCACTGCGCTGCTCACGCAGTTGCTCATAGAGCTTGGATTCCTGCCATTTTTTTAACATGCCTGGCTCCCGCTGAGCCAGATTGGCCTTCATCGGAAAGTCCGTAAAGGGTAAATTCAGGGTTAATTTGTAGTCAGTCATTTCTCTTCAGCATCATTTATTTGCTCAGCAAAGTATTTCCGAGCTATTTTAATATCGTTATGAATTTCTTCGACCATCAGGTCTAGCGATGAGAACTTAGCCTCTTCGCGAACCTTGGCTTTAAATTCCACATGAATTCTCTGCCCGTATAGCTCCTCATCAAAATCCAGTAAATGAACCTCTAGTACTGGCTTGATCAGGTCGCCCACGGTAGGGCGCACACCCACATTGGCCACACCCGGTAGGCACCGGCCATCCAAAAAGGCTTCCACCACATAGACACCACTAAGTGGTGCACGGTAACGGTTAAGGTGAACATTGGCAGTAGGGATTCCCAGCTGCCGACCTAAACGTTGTCCGTAAACTACCCTGCCAGCAATTCGGAAGGGTCTACCTAAAAGTGCCTCGACTAACTCAAAATCAGCATCGTCTAATGCCCGGCGAATACGAGTACTGCTGATTCGCTCTCCCTGATATTCCAGGGTACGGGTATCCAACACATCAAAGCCATGTTCAATACCAGCCTGTTTTAATAGCTGGTAATTACCACTGCGATCATGGCCAAAACGAAAATCGTCACCGACAACCAGACAATGAACATTCAACCCAGCTATCAACACTTGATCAACAAACTCTCTCGCCGACAGGCTGCGAAGTGAGCGATTGAATTGGAGACAAAAAATCTGATCAACGCCTTCTTCAACGAAGGTCTCAATTTTTTCCCGCAATCGCATCAATCGAGCGGGGGCCTGCTCACCGGAAAAGAACTCCTGTGGCTGTGGCTCAAAAATCATCACCACCGATGGCAAACCAAGCTCAGCAGCCTTCTCGCGCAGCTGCTGTAAAATGGCTCGATGCCCGCGATGAACACCATCAAACGAGCCGATGGTCGCAACACAACCGCCGTGTTCTGGCTTCAAGTTATGCAAGCCACGAATAAATTTCTTCTTGTCTTCGCTCACTTGCTGCCAACATCAAAAAATAAAGGCGAAAGTATAACCCAGCCAGCTAGATGAAAAACAGCCGAACGCCTGATTTTATCGGTGTTTGAGGTGAGATGGACGCAACCCACCCATCAGAAGGAATACGGTATAAATTAGTGCACCCATGAGACAGATGGTGCCCATCCATCCAGCCCGCTGCCACCACGACCAGGGTACCCAATCACCCAGATTTAGAGTCAACCCATACAACACTAACCCCATCACCAAATTAGCACACAGCGACACCAGCAAAAACTTACGCCAACCCGCCTCTGGAGTGTATACCCGCCCTTTTCTTAAACCGCGGAATAGTAATCCGGCATTTAATATGGCAGACAATGAAGTTGCTAGCGCCAACCCCACATGCCCTATACCCCAGTAGAGATGAAGCGGTACTGCCAGCACAATATTAAGCACCATATTGGTTACTAGAGCGATTACGCCTATCCGAACCGGTGTTCTAATATCCTGACGAGCGTAGTACCCCGGAGCCAGTACTTTGATCAACATAAAAGCGACCAATCCAATGGCATAGGCCCGCAGGCTCAATGTAGCCATCGCTATATCACGAGAAGTCATCACATCACCATAGTAGAACAGGGTCAGCAAGATCGGCTCTGCCAAAATCACCAACGCCACTGCTGCAGGTATGGCAATGAGCAGTATCATCCGTAGCGCCCAATCCATGGTGCTGTTGAACTTTTCCAGTGTATCTGCAGCGTGCTGTCGCGATAAGCTCGGCAGAATCACTGTCGCAATCGCCACCCCAAAAACACCCAGAGGCAACTCAGACAAACGATCTGAATAATAAAGCCAAGAAATGCTGCCCGTGGGAAGAAACGAAGCAATCATGGTATCCAGCAGCAAATTGATTTGGCTTACAGACACACCGAAAATTGCCGGTCCCATCAACCGCAGAACTCTCACCACACCCTCGTCACGCCAATCCACCACTGGCCGCGGTATCATATGAATTCGTGCCAGGAACGGCAGCTGGAATAACAGTTGCAGCACACCCGCAACTAATACTCCCCAAGCCAGCGCATAGACCGGTTGTTCAAACCATGGAGCTGCGACTACGGCGGCAAATATCATAGAGACATTCAACAGTACCGGGGTCACTGCCGGCACCGCAAAACGGTCGTAGCTGTTTAAAATAGCACCTGCTAACCCAGTGAGAGAAATTAGCATCAGGTAGGGGAAGGTGATTCGCAGCATACTGCTAGCCGCAGCAAACTTATCGGGGTAATCCAACCAAAAACCAAATGCAAATAGCCCTGTCACCAGCGGTGAGGCAATAACCACAAATACCGTCAGGGCTATCAGCGCCGATCCCAGCACTCCGGCTACTCGATCAATCAACTCCTTTACGGCGGCTTCGCTTCCCTTTTCTCTGTACTCCGCCAACACTGGAACAAACGCCTGTGAAAAAGCGCCCTCTGCAAACAGTCGACGAAAAAAGTTAGGAATCTTAAATGCCACAAAGAAGGCATCCGCCATCCCATCGGCACCAATGAGCCGAGCAAAAACGATGTCGCGCAACAACCCTAACACCCGCGACATCATGGTCATACTACTGACCACTCCACTGGAGCGCAGCAATCTCGATGATTTTACTGGCTGCGACTGACTGTGTTGTTTTGTATCCTGATGCGGCAAAACTGGAAGCTCTCTGCTATGTAGCTGACTACGACGTACCTGACCACAAGGTACCTGACGACGATGTACCTGAACCCTCAGGCCAGATCATAGTGATTTTAACCACTGGATGATAGCGGCCAGCCTAGCCCCTGAGACAAGCCCCCGAGACAAGCCCCTGAGAACAGCTCCCAGGAATGACATCTGGGATTACAATGACCTGATTAACCCTTGGCCGAGCGCCCCCAGTACCTGTTTCGCTAAAAACCCTCTATTCTGGCCTTCTTTCCACTTAATGCATGTTGATAACTGAGGACAAACACTGTATATTTCCGCGCCTCGAATATCAGACTCATTGTTGAAAGAAAGGAGCAGTTAGGTGGCCAATTCACCCCAAGCACGCAAAAGAGCCCTGCAGAACGAAAAACGTCGCACGCACAACGCTGGCCTGCGCTCCATGGTGCGCACCTATCTTAAAAAGACGTATGCCGCCATTGAATCAGGTGAAGCTGAAGCAGCTCAAGCTGCCTACAATACGGTTGCCCCTATACTCGACCGTATCGCGGACAAAGGCATCATCCATAAGAATAAGGCTGCTCGTCACAAGAGCCGTCTGAATGCTCAAGTTAAGGCGCTCTCAGCCAGCTAAGCATTTACATATTCTTAAGATTAAAAAAACCGGCTCTAGGCCGGTTTTTTTGTGGTGACTCTCGTTGGAAATAACGGTCTAAATGCTTTGGAAATAACGGTCTAAATGGAAGTAACTGTCTAAAGTCTCTACCACCAATACAAACTAAACCAGCACCAGGTTATCACGGTGAATTAACTCCTCATCATCGCAGTAACCCAGTATTTCAGTGATCAAGTGGCTGCTCTTGCCAATAATCTGACGACTTTCTGAAGCATTATAGTTAGCAAGCCCCCGAGCAACATCACACCCTGTTTCATCCACACAGCGCACCAAATCACCCCGGTGAAAATCGCCCACAACTGACTTTACGCCTACAGGAAGCAGGCTTTTACCCTGTTCTTTTAGTACCCGAACTGCACCACTATCAAGTGTTAACGAACCCCGAACTTGCAAGCTACCGGCCAACCACTGCTTACGCGCAGCAATAGGTTCTTGCCCCGCCACTAATAGAGTACCAAGCGTGTCCCCTTTAGCTAGGTCTGTCAGTACATTGTCTGCCCGACCACCGACTATCACCGTATTTGCACCTGAACGAGCCGCAAGTCTAGCCGCGGTAAGCTTGGTGATCATGCCGCCACGACCTAACCCACCAACACTGCCTCCCGCCAAAGCATCTAGCGCAGGATCTCCAGCCTTCCCTTGGGAAATAAGTTGCGCTCGGGAATTACTACGAGGGTCGGCATCAAAAAGCCCATCTTGATCAGTAAGGATGACCAGCAGGTCTGCATCAATCAGGTTTGCCACCATGGCCGCCAGGGTATCGTTGTCACCAAAGCGAATCTGGTCAGTCGCTACCGTGTCGTTCTCATTAATGATGGGCACTACACCTAATTCAATCAAGGTTTGCAGCGTATTTCGAGCATTGAGATAGCGCTCTCGATTAGAGAGGTCATCATGATCCAACAGAACCTGTGCAGTGTGGCGGTCAAATTGCTGAAATTGAAATTCATAGGCCTGCACCAAGCCCATTTGACCGACTGCTGCCGTTGCTTGTAATTCATGGATAGATGAAGGCCGCTTACCCCAGCCCAGCCGAGACATACCTTCGGCCACTGCGCCGGATGACACCATCACGACTTCAATATTCTGATCAAGCAATGCTGCAACCTGCTCAACCCAGGCAGAGATACCCTCTCGGTCTAGGCCTCGACCATCGGCCGTCAGCAATGCACTACCGATTTTTATCACCCAGCGTTTGGCATTTTTTACGATACTTCTATCACTCATATCGCTCATAACATATTGCTCATAACTTAAGCAGCTCTGACCTTCAGCTCTTTAGCCGTTTTAATACCAGACTCAAGGGGTATAAATAACTTCCACATCATGATCATCATCTTCGTCATCGAAGTCATCATCATCCAAATCATCAGTTTTTGGGCGACGGCGTAACGCCTCAATCCGATCACGCGCCTCGCTCTGCATCCTGCTTTGCAACTCTCGCTCATGCTCGGCAACTTCGGGGTCTTCTCGCTCCGCGTCCCAGCACTCTTCCAGTCGCTCCATGATATCCCAGCACAATTGTTCGGTTCCCTCAGATGCCAATGCGGATACCTGATAAATAGGGCCTTCCCACTGCAGCTTTTCGATGACGTCTTGACAACGTTGCTCTCGCTCATCTTCAGGCAACAGATCAATTTTATTCAATACCAGCCAACGCTCACGACCCCAAAGGGTCGGGCTAAATTGGTCAAGCTCATTCTCAATGATATTCACGTTATCCGCCGGATCAGCACCATCACTCGGCATCATATCCACCAAGTGAAGCAACAGGCGCGTTCTGGTCAGGTGTTTCAGAAAACGGATACCCAAACCCGCCCCCTCAGCAGCACCAGCCACGAGGCCCGGTACGTCTGCAATCACAAAACTACGGTACCTTTGAGCCTGCACCACACCGAGATTTGGTACTAGTGTCGTAAAAGGATAATCAGCCACTTTGGGACGAGCAGCGGACACAGCACGTATAAAGGTGGACTTACCAGCGTTGGGTAGCCCTAACAACCCAACATCTGCCAACACCTTCAGCTCCAATCTCAAGTGTCGCAGTTCGCCTTCTGTACCCGATGACGTTTTACGTGGGGCACGGTTGGTACTGGACTTAAAACGAGTATTACCCAAACCATGGAAACCCCCTTTCGCCACCACCAATCGCTGACCAGCAGCGGTAATATCGCCAAGTACCTCTTCTGTATCTTCATCCATGATGGTGGTTCCAACAGGGACTTTTAGAACCAAGTCTTCTCCACCCCTGCCGGTGCAATTCCTGGAACTGCCAGCCTGGCCACTATCAGCATTGAAGTTTCGTTGAAATCGATAGTCCACCAGTGTATTGAGATTTTCATCCCCTTCCAAATAGACGCTACCGCCATCACCACCATCACCACCATCAGGGCCGCCCCGTTCAATATATTTTTCACGGCGAAAGCTCATACAGCCATTACCACCGCGGCCGGCCTGTACATGAATGGGTGTTTCATCAACAAATTTCATCGTGAGAGTATACCGTGCTCTGTAGGTTGTTATCAGCTGTGCTTAAAGCATCATTCGAAAAATCTCATCAGCCATACAGAGGAAACACTAAAGCCTCTATATGGACTGGCAATATCTAATCCCAAAAACAAAAAAGCCCCGCCAATGCGGGGCTTCTTCTAAAATTGTTAGCCTTACGCAGTGACGATATTCACAAATTTACGGTTCTTCGGTCCTTTGACCGTAAATTTAACCTGGCCATCGGCCTTTGCAAAAATTGTGTGGTCCCGACCAATACCAACGTTTACACCTGCGTGGAAACGAGTACCACGCTGACGAACAATAATATTACCTGCAGTGACCTGTTCACCACCATAGCGTTTAACACCAAGGCGTTTACTTTCGGAATCGCGTCCGTTATTAGTACTACCACCAGCTTTCTTATGAGCCATGCCGTTCTCCTATCTAATCTTAACCAGCACTAATGCTGGTAATTTTAACTTCGGTGAACCACTGGCGGTGGCCCATTTGCTTGCGACTGTGCTTACGACGGTTGAACTTGATGATCTTCACCTTATCAGCACGGCCATGGCTAAGTACTTCTCCAGTAACCTTGCCTCCTTCAACCAGAGGGGTGCCAATTTTAATATTGTCACCGTCTGTTACCATCAGCACTTCATCAAAATCAATGCTTTCACCTGTGGCCACTTCCAGCTTCTCCAAGCGCAGGTATTCACCTTCCTGCACACGGTGCTGCTTGCCACCACTTTTAATTACTGCGTACATAGTTTGCTCCGTATTCGCGTATGCCAGTTCTAAGCCCACGAGAACGATTTCTCCAGGCCGGTTTTGCGAGGGCCGGAATTCTAAGGTAAACCACCTATTATCGCAAGAGAAAAATAGCCTGATATCCAGTAATAATGCGCCCTCCCCTTGACACACCCCCCACCCGACCCTAGGATGCCAACGCGCCCGTTTCAGCGGGTATCTTTAATGAAATAAATACACGGGGCTCTGGCATGTTGCCGTTTCACCAAGTGGTAAAATCCGAGTTTAATCAGGTTAATGAGCTGATTCTTAGCCAACTACACTCCAATGTTGGGCTCGTGGAGAATATTGGCCAATATATTATCGATGCTGGAGGCAAGCGGTTACGCCCGCTATTAGTATTACTCAGTGCTAATAGCTGTGGGTATAAAGGCACTCAACATACCTCTTTAGCCGCCATTATTGAATTTATCCACACTGCCACCCTGCTTCATGATGATGTGGTCGACACCTCAGACCTACGTCGCGGTCGCGCTACTGCCAATGCCAAGTTTGGTAATGCTCCCAGTGTTTTGGTGGGAGACTTTCTCTATTCCCGCGCGTTTCAGATGCTAGTCGCTATCGACAACATGGATATCATGCGAATTATCGCTGACACCACCAATATTATTTCTGAAGGCGAAGTTCAACAGTTGATTAATGCTGGGAACCCGGATGTCACAGAAGACACGTATCTCGAAGTTATTCGTAAAAAAACGGCTCAGTTATTTGATGCCGCCGCCGAAACAGGTGCGGTACTTGCCGGTGCCACTCCAACACTACAGGCGGCAATGGGCAGATACGGGCACCACCTCGGGATAGCATTCCAGCTGGTGGACGACGCACTGGACTACAACGGCAACACCGAAGACCTTGGTAAAAATGTTGGCGATGACCTTGCGGAAGGCAAGTCCACACTACCTCTCATCTATGCCATGCAGAATGGCACACCAGACCAAGCAGCGTTTATTCGAAGCGCCATCGAAGAAGGTGGCATTGACCAGATGGATGCCATCCTAGACGCCATCAATACCACTGGCGCTCTGGACTACACGATGTTGTGCGCTAAGCAGCATGCAGAGCAGGCTCAGTTATGTCTCCGCGACCTACCTGACACCCCTGAACGCAAAGCCATGCTAGAGCTGGCGGACTTCGCTATTCAACGCAAGTCATAACACCACAATTATTGTCTTAAAGAGGCCGGAAACCGCATATTTTCTGGACTTAACACTCAGATCAGATAAAATTCGCCCCCTTCGACAAAAAACCAATAAATTTGAGCGAACTAGCCCGAGAAAACTTCGGGGTAAATAGCAGAGGCCACTCAATCGATGACCACATTCATTCCACAATCGCAGAACTCATACACCCGCGAGGAAATTATTACTTGCAGCCAAGGAAAACTGTTTGGCGAAGGTAATGCCCAGCTGCCCGGTGACAATATGTTGATGGTGGACCGAATAACCCACATTCATGCGAGTGAGGGAGAGCATGGCAAGGGGGTCATGACCGCTGAGCTAGACATCCGACCAGACCTCTGGTTCTTCGGTTGTCATTTTGAAGGTGACCCCGTGATGCCTGGATGCCTTGGTCTCGATGCCATGTGGCAGCTCACCGGTTTTTTTCTAGCCTGGAAGGGCAACCCTGGGCGTGGCCGCGCACTGGGTTCCGGAGAAGTGAAGTTCTTCGGTCAGGTCCTACCGGGAGCCAAGTTAATCACTTATCGTATTGATGTTAAAAGGATTGTCGAGCGTAAACTGAAAATGGTTATCGCGGATGGAACCGTTTCTGTCGATGGCCGAGAAATCTATACAGCTAAAGACCTTAGGGTTGGTCTGTTTGAGTCAACTGACAACTTTTGATTCTTTCGATTACAATTGATCCTTTAGACGACAATTAGATGACAATGACCGGACCTTTTGACCGGTATAGGGGTAGCCAATGAAACGCGTGGTAATTACCGGCATGGGGATTGTTTCCCCCTTAGGTAATGACAAAGAAACCGTCACCGAATCTTTGAGAGAGTGTAAGTCAGGTATTGCCTTTCAGGAAGAGTTCAAAGAGATGGGCTTGCGCTGCAACGTTGCAGGCAAACTGGATCTCGACCCAGCAGAGCATATCGATCGTAAAGTGATGCGTTTTATGGGCCCTTCTGCGGCCTATGGCTACATCGCCATGGCTCAAGCCATTGCTGACTCAGGACTGCCCGAAGACCAAGTGTCCAACATACGAACTGGACTCGTTATGGGCTCCGGCGGCGTATCAGGAAAAATGTTTACAGAAACGATTGATGTGATGCGTGAGCGCGGCATCAAGCGTGCGGGCCCCTACCGGGTGACCCAGATTATGGCCAGCACCGTCTCCGCCTGCTTGGCTACACCCTTTAAGATTAAAGGTACTAACTACTCCATCTCATCCGCCTGCGCCACCAGTGCCCATTGTATTGGACACGCCATGGAGCTGATCCAGATGGGCAAACAGGATGTGGTATTTGCTGGCGGTGCAGAAGATATGCACTGGTCAATGGCCGGTATGTTTGATGCTATGGGCGCCTTATCCAGTAAATATAACGATACACCCGAGAAAGCCTCTCGTGCTTACGACGCTGACCGCGACGGCTTCGTCCCTGGTATTGGTGCTGGCTGCCTGGTAGTAGAAGATCTGGAACACGCCATCGCCCGCGGCGCGACTATTTATGCTGAACTCGTTGGCTACGGTGCCACCTCAGATGGCTATGACATGGTAGCCCCCTCAGGCGAAGGTGCTGCACGCTGTATGAAAATGGCCATGGAAACCACAGATGGCAGCATTGATTACATCAACACTCATGGCACGAGCACGCCCGTGGGTGACTTGGCAGAACTAAAAGCGATCAAAGACGTGTTCGGTGACGATGCACCGCCCATTAGCTCCACCAAATCTCTCTCAGGTCACGGCTTGGGGGCCGCAGGTGTTCAGGAAGCTATCTATAGCCTACTGATGATGGAAAATGATTTTATCTGTGCATCAGCAAATCTTGAGACAGTCGATCCAGAAGCGGCCGACCTACCCATTGTGGCCAAGCGTATCGATAATGCTAACTTACAGCGTATTATGTCTAATAGCTTTGGTTTCGGTGGTACAAATGCAACGTTGGTCCTTCAGAAATATCATAGCTAACCAACCTGATGGAACCGATGTATGACTAAAAAAGGAGAGCTCTAGCTCTCCTTTTTTTATTTAAACATTTGTAACCGCTGACTCTGTAAAAAGGCGGCCAATGAATAGCTAACAAGGACTGTCAAAACACGCTATCCTCAACAGCTAGGAACCGTAAATTACACTGGGGAATACGATGAAACTCTATGACTATCCTGGCGTACCGAACCCACGTCGCCTGAATATTTTTATGGCGGAGAAAGGGATCAATATCCCACGTATCCAGATTGATCTGTTAAAGGGTGAGCAATTAGAACCTGCATTCCAAAATAAAAGCCCCAACTGTGATGTCCCGACACTGGAGTTAGATGACGGTACCTGCATTTCACAACTCAACGCTGTTTGCCGGTATCTTGAGGCGATCCACCCCGAACCCCGGCTGTACGGAGCAACCCCTGAAGAAATTGGTGCCATTGAAATGTGGAATCACATTTGCTTCACCAATGGATTCCAAGCAGTCGCTGACTTGTTTCGTAATGGACCTGACTGGTTTGAAGGCCGCGCATTAATTGGTCCACACAATTACGAGAAAATTCCCGAACTGGTAGATCGCGGCCGCCAACGGATCATGAATTTTTATAGTGATATAGACCGTCACTTGGCTGACCGTGATTATTTTGCAGGGAACCAATTTTCAGTGGCAGACATTACTGCGCTAGTAACAGTTGATTTCGCCCAGTGGGCCAAGGTTAAGATTCCAGATACCCATAAGCACTTGAACCGTTGGCACGCCCTAGTATCGGAGCGGCCCAGCGTAAAGACAAACAGCTAGGGGTCGAGACTTCAATCATTGTTCACTGAACGGCATACACTGACAGAAGAGTGATAGTTTCTCCCCACCCAATTTCCTCCCATGACAGTCTTGGCATTCCAAGGTAAACTTGCGTCCTTAATTAAGTAAATTTCAAGTTGGGGCAAGGTATGGCTCGGGGTATTAACAAGGTTATTTTGGTCGGCAATCTGGGAAAAGACCCAGAAGCTAAATTCATGCCTAACGGTAATGCAGTGACAAACATCACTGTGGCTACCAGTGAAAGCTGGAAGGATAAGCAGACGGGGCAACAGCAGGAACGTACCGAATGGCACCGGGTGGTTTTTTTCAATCGACTGGCTGAAATAGCCAGCGAGTACCTGAAGAAAGGTTCGAAAGTGTATGTGGAAGGCTCACTTCGCACTCGTAAGTGGCAAGGCCAAGACGGACAGGACCGCTACACCACAGAGATCGTTGCCAGCGAAATGCAAATGCTTGATAGCCGGGGAGGTTCTACGGGTTATGACAACCCAGCACCCGCGCAACAGAATGCTCAGGCACAGGGATCTCAACAACAACCTAACCAACAGCCCAATCAACAATCAAGCTCAACCGCATCAGTGCCAGACGCTGGTTTTGACAGCTTTGATGATGACATCCCCTTTTAAAAGGCGTTTTAGCGTTTAGTTTTAATACAGCTGTTGAGAGTGTATTTTAAGCCCGCATAATTGCGGGCTTTTTTATGTGAAGAGCTGTAGACCAAGGCTCTAGAACAATACCCTAGAAAGCTCGTCCCAAAACTTTCTGCATCGTCTCACGACAAAACTCATCGTTATCCACCTTGAAGTAGGCCAGCTGCTGCCCAGGAATCACCACTACATCACAGACTCCAGGAACTTGCCCTACAAAGTCATCCGTCACAAGAACTTCATTAGGTAGAAGCTGCACAACCAAGCTCTTCAAGTGACGAGGTTTCTTCATGGTTGCAGCAGCGAAAACCCAAACCATTATCAATAGAGATGCCATCCAAAACACCGGTGCATAGCCATAATGGTGGGCCACATAACCACCCGTGACACCACCAAGAAATGCCCCAAGAAACTGACTACTAGAGTACACACCCATCGCCGTTCCCTTGCCACCCGCTGGAGCAATTTTGCTGACCAGTGATGGCAATGTCGCCTCTAATAGATTGAAGGCCATAAAGAATACAAATAATCCAAATACAAACCAAATACGGCTTTCTGTGTTGCCACCGAGTAACGCTTCCCCTATGGCAAGCAATACCACTGCGCCCACAAACACTGGCTTCATTTTTTGTTTAGCTTCGGCTATGAGAATAAAGGGAAGCATACAAAGAAATGACAGTCCCATGGCTCCCAAGTAGATCATCCAGTGCTGATCTCGGTCGTAGGATAGCGCCTGCTCCAGAATTACCGGGACGGCGACCCAACTTGCCATCTGAGCAAAGTGCAGTATTCCAATGCCTAGATTGAGACGTAATAGCTCACCATCTCGTAATAGCTTGCCAAACATCGCGGGTACAGCCTGAGCTTCAGCATTTCGTACAGAAACTTCCGGCGTAGGAATGACCAACAACAAGACCATAATGCCGATCACTGCCAGACACGCCGTCAACCAAAACAATCCTGAAAGCCCCCACCAATTAGCCAATACTGGCCCAAACACCATGGATATCGCAAAGGCCACACCAATGCTGCCACCCACTGCCGCCATCGCCTTAGTACGGTTTTGTTCAGTGGTCAGATCGGATAACAGAGCCATAATCGTGCTGGCCACAGCACCGGCACCCTGTAAAGCCCGCCCAGCAACCAACCCCCACATGGAATCAGACATAGCAGCCACCACGCTGCCAGCAAGAAACAGCAGCATTCCACCAACAATGACAGGCTTTCGACCAATTTTGTCAGATAAAAAGCCGAAAGGAATCTGAAGTAATCCCTGAGTTAAACCATAGATCCCCAGCGCCAACCCCACCAGAAGGGCAGTACTGCCAGAATAGTTCTCGGCATAAAGCGCCAAGACTGGCAACAGCATGAACAATCCCAACATGCGAAAGGCATAGAGAGAGGCCAGGCCAATGAGGCTTTTTCGTTCTAGTGAGTTCATACTAGAAAAGTCATGGAAGTTACAGCATCAAATCAAAGAGAGGCATTATAAATGCCCTATGCTCGGAAAAGTAGCATCAGGGCAAAGATGTAACCCATATGCTCTAACTGAGCTTGGGGCAGCACCATATTTGAGAAACCTAACTAGAAACCGACCTAGAACTCCAAGCTAAGGAGAACGCGTCTTCCAACTCACATTAATGGCATGTTAACTACTTACTCGCTAAAATGGCCTAACCACACATTATGTGTGGCTTAACAGTTGAAGACATTGCTGGAAGCAATCAATACCAGAGGGAAGCCACTATGTTGAAAGCGCTATTCGAGTCAAAAAGATCGACAAAACGAGCTATTTCTCTCATTTATGATGCTCTCGCTATCACCTTGGCTCTCTATACTGCTATCTGCCTGCGACTGGGCACGGTATTTTTTGACATCTCTAGCAAAGAGCTGATCTGCCTAAGTGTCACCATCACGGTTTCTTTACTCGCCTTTATTAAGCTTGGGCTCTACCGCGCGATCCTCCGCTATATGTCAATTCCGGCCGTTACCTCCATTATGATCGGTATCGGCATATCCGGTGCTGCGCTGGCAGCCGCTAGCTTCTTAACTCAATCACCCATGCCTCGATCAGTGCCCTTTATTTACATGTTTACCGCTCTATTTCTGGTTGGATGCCCACGCATTTTGATACGTAATATCTTGATGCAGGTCTATAAACAGCAGCATGGAACAAAAGAATCGGTGATTATTTATGGTGCCGGGTATTCAGGGCACCAGTTAGCTTTATCACTGCAAAGTACGTCCTACAAACCCATTTTATTTATAGATGATAACCCCAAGCTAAAAGGGAGTTTGATCGCAGGTTTGCCCGTACATCGACCAAAAAACTTAACACAACTGATTGAAAAATATTCAGTCCACAAAGTGTTGTTAGCATTAGGCGGAGCCTCTCGGTCAGAACGCGCGGAAGTCATCAAAAAACTTGAGCCACTGGCCATTACAGTTCAGACAATCCCAGACCTAACCGATATCCTTACGGGCAAAGCACGAATAGAAGATATCCGAGATGTAGAGATTGACGATCTACTCGGCCGTGACCCCGTTGTGTCCGACCCAAAACTCCTGCATGCCTGTATAACCGATAAGGTAGTCATGGTCACCGGTGCCGGCGGCTCTATTGGCAGCGAGCTTTGCCGTCAAATCCTCAGACAAAAACCATCACACATTATTCTGTTCGAACTCAATGAGTACGGCCTTTATAAAATAGAGCAGGAACTACAAAGTACCCTGAAAGCATTTCAGGGCAACACCAAGCTAGTATCACTCATTGGCTCAGCTCAGAACCAAAACCGGCTTGAGTCCATCATGAATACGTTTGGCGTCCAAACTGTCTATCACGCCGCCGCCTACAAACATGTTCCTTTGGTAGAACACAATATTGTTGAAGGGGTGCGTAACAACGTGTTTGGCACCTTGTACTGTGCCGAGGCGGCCATTAAGGCAGGAGTGGAATCCTTTGTACTGATCTCAACCGATAAGGCTGTACGCCCTACCAATATTATGGGTGCTTCAAAACGGGTAGCTGAACTGGTCCTGCAAGGCTTGGCACAGCGACAGGATAAAACACGATTTACCATGGTGCGCTTCGGCAATGTACTGGGGTCTTCAGGCTCGGTAGTGCCGCTGTTCCGTGAGCAGATCCAACAGGGTGGCCCCATAACTGTTACCCACCCCGATATTATTCGCTATTTTATGACCATTCCCGAAGCGGCAGAACTAGTCATCCAGGCCGGCTCAATGGGCCAAGGGGGCGATGTCTTTGTTCTGGATATGGGTGAACCCGTCAAAATTGTGGACTTGGCCAAACGTATGGTTCACCTCTCCGGCCTCGAGGTCAAAGACGCAGACCATCCGGAGGGAGACATTGACATCCAGTTCACTGGTTTGCGTCCAGGAGAGAAGCTGTACGAAGAATTATTAATAGGTGACAACGTTAGCGGCACAGAGCATTCCCGTATTATGCGGGCTGAAGAAAAGGCACTTGGCTGGCAGGAAACCCAAGCATTTTTGAATGAACTAGACAGCGCCTGCCATGACTACCAATGTAACCATGTGAAAGAATTACTCCTAAATTCGCCAACTGGCTACTCGGCAAACTCTAATATTCAAGATTGGGTTTGGTCCCAAAAACAAGAAAAAACCAAATTTCATCTTATTAAAACTTAAACTGATGCATCAGACATAACACGGGAAATGACCTCACAAGTTTTTGAGATTTCCACTTCCCATAATCTCCCCACTCATAATCTATTTAAGTAGAGGTTAGGAATGAGGGGATTACAATGTCACTTAATGTGATACACCCTCCTTTCTAATGACTGTCAAAAAAGTTAACCACAAAATTCTTACATCAAATAAAAGTGAGTGTCGTTGAAGGTATTCAACATCCAAAGCCACTTTATGCGGAATAGGCAGATCATCTCGTCCATTGATCTGAGCCCAACCTGTTAAACCAGGCACTAAATGCTGTACGCCTTTTTCTGTCCGCAAAGCAATTAAATCATCTTGATTAAATAACGCAGGTCGTGGCCCCACAAAACTCATATCACCTTTTAAAATTGACCATAATTGAGGTAATTCATCTAAACTTGATTTACGCAAAAAATCACCAATAGGTGTTAATACACTGTTAGGATCTTTCAACAAATGCGTGGCTACAGCAGGTGTATCAATTTTCATGCTCCGAAACTTGGGCATCTTAAAGATCTGATTATCCCTGCCCACCCGATCCGACCAATATAAAGCCGATCCTTTAGATGTCAATTTGACCAATATGGCAACGATAACAATAGGGACAAACAAAATACTGGTAGCAATCAAGGCCAAAATAAAATCAAAGAGTCTTTTCATGTT
>JAGPWA010000069.1 GCA_018066715.1 Porticoccus sp.
AGGTCTACTGCACCCAAAATCATACCGTCATGGGGGTCTCTAATAACATCGGCAGAACAGGTCCAGTGTTTAATGCCCGCACAGAAATGCTCGGCACCATACAACTGCACGGGCTCAGCGGCGGCTAATGCAGTACCAATAGCATTAGTACCCGCTACGTCTTCGCTCCAGATGCCACCTTCAATCAAATTAATATTACCGGCACTGGTGATGACGTGGGGATCTGCTCTCACATCCAGAATCATCCCTCCAGCATCTGCCAGAAGGATTAAGCTATCGGAGCGATATAAATGTTCTTTGGCGCGTTCTAATATGGGTCGAGCGGCACTCAGTAAATCTGAATGAAGGTAATGGGAGTATTCAAGTTGGCTTTTGTCGGAAATGATAGGTGCGTGGCGCAACTCTGGATCAAGCTCAAATTGGTGACAACGCCGCCATGAATCTTCCACCACCGGGCGTATTAAGTTTGTAGGGTAATCTTGGTCAACGACAAAACGTTCCCAGGCAGCAAGTAGTTGATTGTGTTGTAGGGGATTGCTCAACATTTGAGTACGAGCAATTAATTGTGCAGTAGCCAGCGCGGCTTGTTCCCGTGTGTAGAAGTGACCACTTTGTACAAAGCCGGAAATCACACCGGGTTTTACTGTTGCCACCTTGCCATTTTCAAGCCGGGATTCCACCACCTCATTGGGCAGGCCATCCAACACATGCATCGGTGCTTCAAGACCGTTGGCAAATTTTGACGTGTGTGGAGTCCCCGTTTCCATATCGTAAAAAGCGGGTTTGAACCCCAGTGCCCGGTTCCCTTCGCTAATGCCACCACTACCACGAAAAAGCTCATTCTCTTGCTGTAGCGCGCTTGGCGTTAGCTGAGTTCTTGTCGATGCATTCGGCGTTATGATGGTGGGTTCTACAAACATCCATACCCCCCCTGATATTATGTATCCAATGCCTTGTTACTAAGTATAGACACTGAATTGACGCTTTTTGCACAAAAACAGAGGTCGCTTGGGTATCCTGACAATGCAGGTTGAAATGATTAAATGGGCCATTTCATTACTCAGGTAGCAATGAAGCGGCATGGATGCTGATAATGAGTGACTCTTTGTGTGTTGATGAGGCTGAATGGGGCATATAGGGTGGATTGTAGAAAACGACAGAAGGCTTTTATTTGCTCCCTAATGGGATTGTCGTTTTTGACCAAAACTATTAATTCCCGCCTTTATTGGGTATCTTATCATGCTGTATTTGAGTGAATGGTTGTAGAGTTATTATGCCTTTTTCCCCTGATCATCTTGCCCCTCATGTTCCTAAAATCAGTGCAGCTGGCCGCTGTTACCTTGGTTATAGCGGGGGGTTGGATTCACACGTGTTACTTCACGCGCTCGTTAAATTATTGGGGGCGGAATCTATAACGGCCGTTCATATCAATCATCAGCTGTCCGGAAATGCCGATGCTTGGCTGCAGCATTGTCAGTCTTGTTGTGATGCGCTTGGTGTCTCGATGGTGACGGAAACGGTGACTGTCGAGAATAGTGGTCAAGGCTTGGAGCAGGCGGCCCGAGAAGCTCGTTACTCTGTCTTTGAAAAGTTACTCATGCCCTCTGATTTGATGTTGCTAGCTCATCATGCGGATGATCAGGTAGAAACGGTACTGTATCGACTATTACGCGGTAGTGGCCCAAAAGGGTTGGCTGGTATGCCTCAGGCTCGATCATTGGGTGAGGGTGAATTGCTTCGACCCTTATTATCGTATACCCGAGCGGAACTCGAGGAATATGCTAAAGCGGAAGGCCTAAACTGGATCGAGGATGAAAGTAATGAAGACCTTTCCTTTGATCGAAATTTTTTACGTAAGAAGGTTGTGCCAGTTATCGCAGAGCGGTGGCCTGATTACCCTGCCAGAGTTGCACATAGTGCAGCCCTTTGTGGTGAGGCGGATCAGCTGGCAGAGGTCTTAGCTGCTCAAGATTTAATCGCCGTTTACGAGCGACCAGAGCGTATTGGCTGGAGCATTGTCCTTGAGCCAATGATGACGTTGGATGTCTCTCGACAGGGTAATTTACTTCGACACTGGGCGGGGCAGCACCAATTACCTCAGCCAGGCCATCGGATTGTGGATACAGTGTTGCATGAACTGTTACCAGCGCGTCAGGATGCGGAGCCATTGGTCAGTTGGGCTGGTGTACAGTTACGTCGTTTTCATCGGCGGCTTTACCTGTTGCCCGTGGATGTTGATTCACCGGATCAACTGCCGGAGTCTTTAACGTGGAAAACGAGTGAAAACTTGGTTCTTCCTGATAGTAGTCAGCTATTCACTACGGCTGAGTCGGGTAGAGGGTTAAGGTTGGCAGAAGGCAGTGTGGTCGACGTTCAGTTCCGAAGCGGTGGTGAACGCTGTACACCTGTTGGGCGCAATGGCTCCAATACCCTTAAAAAATTATTTCAGGAGTATGGCCTGGAGCCTTGGTTGCGTCATCGGGTGCCACTCATTTACCTGAAAGGCCAGTTGGCAGCGGTGGGGGATTTGTGGGTCTGTGATGAGTTTTCTGTTGCCGAAGGTGAGCAGGGTATTGCTATCCAATGGTGCTTCCCATAGTAGTTTTGGCATAAATCACTGAGAGGAGGCGTCAGCCACTTAGGTGTCAGTAATAATTGAGGCACTTTTATTGATTGAGACAAAAAGCGCTTTCTGGTAGTCTGACATCCCATCTTGAACGAGATGGGCTCCGGTCTTTGTCTTGCCTTATCGGCAACAGCTATAGCTTTTCTTTTCAATGACTTATTTGCTAATCGGCATATTTTAAGTTGCGTTTTTGAGTGTTTTAAAGGGTCCAAATGACACGTTATATTTTTGTTACGGGCGGTGTTGTATCTTCTCTTGGGAAGGGTATCGCTTCGGCTTCGCTGGGCACAATTCTTGAGGCGCATGGCCTCAATGTGACCATTCTTAAACTTGACCCTTACCTGAACGTTGATCCAGGTACCATGAGTCCTTTTCAGCATGGCGAGGTTTTTGTTACCGAAGATGGTGCAGAGACAGACCTTGATTTGGGACATTACGAGCGCTTCCTCTCTTCAAAAATGGGTAAGCGCAATAACTTCACTAGCGGTAAAGTTTACGAAACAATTTTGCGCCGTGAGCGCCGTGGTGACTATCTGGGCGCTACCGTTCAGGTAATCCCCCATGTGACGGATGAAATCAAACGACGAATATTGGCGGGTGGTGAAGGTCATGATGTGGCTATCGTCGAAGTTGGCGGTACGGTGGGTGATATTGAGTCACAACCTTTTCTGGAAGCCATTCGTCAATTAAAAGTAGAGCTGGGTTACAGCCGGTCTTTGTTGATGCACTTGACGTTGGTGCCCTACATTGCCACGGCGGGGGAAACAAAAACAAAGCCAACGCAACACTCCGTCAAGGAACTGCGTTCTATCGGTCTTCAGCCTGATATTCTGCTGTGCCGCTCTGTGGTTGAGCTTGATGAAGGGCAGCGCAAGAAGATTGCGCTGTTTACTAACGTGGAAGAAAAGGCGGTGATCACGTTACTAGACGCCAAAACCATTTATGCCATTCCCCGTGACCTTCAGACGAGAGGTCTGGATCAAATCGTCGTGGAAAGACTGCGCCTGGACTGTGAAGACGCGGATCTCAGCGATTGGGATTGGGTTGTTGAAAACCAGGCAAACTCACAGCATGAAGTGACTGTGGCCATGGTCGGCAAATATATGGAGCTTCTGGATGCTTACAAATCTCTTAATGAAGCATTAATCCATGCGGGCATCCGTAACCAGGCCAAAGTGAATGTTCGTTACATCGACTCAGAGGACCTAGAAAAAGATATGTCCTTAGTGGATGGCTGCGATGCCATTCTGGTTCCCGGTGGTTTCGGCGAGCGCGGGGTTGAAGGCAAGATCATGGCGGTTAATTACGCTCGGACAAACAAGATTCCCTATTTGGGGATTTGTCTGGGACTGCAAGTTGCGATGATTGAGTTTGCCCGAAATGTTTGTGGCATCGAGAATGCCAACAGTACTGAATTTGATAAAAATACGCCTGACCCCGTGATCGGCTTGATTACTGAATGGGTTGATACTGAGGGCAATGTAGAAAAACGTAACAAGGACTCGGATATGGGCGGAACCATGCGTCTCGGTGCCCAAAAAAGTTATCTGGTCGATGGCACGATGGCCAAAGATATTTATGGGGCAGAAGACGTTCTAGAGCGCCATCGTCACCGCTACGAAGTTAATAACAACTATGTGCCGACATTGCAGGAAGCCGGCTTACAGATTGGCGGCTGGTCAGAAAACAAGACTCTGGTAGAGATTGTAGAAATTCCTGACCATCCTTGGTTCTTTGCTTGTCAGTTCCACCCAGAATTCACCTCTACGCCTCGCCAGGGGCATCCTCTGTTCACCAGCTTCGTAAAAGCAGCCGTAAAACAGTCCGGGGGCGTTTAACCATGTCCCAGCCCAGTGTGACCATCGATGTCAGGGGAATACCTGTCGCTAACGACAAGCCCTTTGTACTATTCGCTGGAATGAACGTACTTGAGTCACGTGACCTTGCCATGCAGGTTGCTGAGCACTATGTAGAAGTGACGAATAAATTGGGGATTCCCTACGTTTTTAAGGCCTCGTTCGATAAGGCTAACCGTTCTTCTATACATTCTTACCGCGGACCGGGTATGGAAGAAGGCCTTAAAATATTTGAGGAAATAAAACAGACATTTCAGGTGCCGGTTATTACCGATGTCCATGAAATTCATCAGGCACAACCGGTTGCTGACATTTGTGACATTATTCAATTACCCGCATTTCTGGCTCGACAGACTGACTTGGTGAAAGCCATGGCCGAGACTGGGGCTGTGATCAATGTGAAGAAGCCACAATTTCTGAGCCCAGCACAGATGGGTAATATCGTCGATAAATTCCGTGAGTGCGGCAACGAAAAAGTGATGTTGTGCGAACGCGGTGCTTGTATGGGCTATGACAACCTTGTGGTCGATATGCTTGGGTTCCGTACCATGAAAGAGATCAGTGGTGGGTTGCCACTCATTTTTGATGTGACCCATGCATTACAGTGTCGAGACCCTATGGGTGCTGCTTCCGGCGGGCGCCGCCATCAAGTGGCCGAGTTGGGCCGTGCTGGTATGGCTGTCGGGCTGGCAGGTTTGTTTCTAGAAGCTCATCCGGACCCGGACAATGCTAAATGTGATGGGCCCAGTGCGCTACCACTGGATAAGTTGGAGCCATTTTTGGTTCAGATGAAAGCCATAGACGACCTGATCAAATCCCAGCCTGAACTTGAATTAAACACTGATGTTTAGAGCTGATATTCAGAGCTGAGCTCTTAAAGTTGATACTCAGAGTTGAAAACTATCTAGCCTGATACTGACGGCTAATCCTGAATAATAAGAAGCTGAGTGCTAAACAGCATCAGTTTTAATATGGAGAAATAAATGAGCAATATTGCAGATGTTCGTGCCTACGAAATTCTCGATTCCCGAGGAAATCCCACGGTTGAAGCAGATGTTATTCTGGAAAATGGCATTGTGGGTTCGGCCTGTGCGCCCTCCGGTGCCTCCACCGGTAGCCGAGAAGCATTAGAGCTGCGCGATGGTGATAAAAGCCGTTATCTGGGTAAAGGCGTGCTCACTGCTGTTGCCAATATCAATACCACCATCAGAGGATTATTGATCGGAAAGGATGTGACGGATCAGCGAGGGCTGGATCAGCTCATGATTGATGCTGATGGTACTGAAAATAAAGAAGTCCTCGGTGCCAATGCCATCCTTGCTGTTTCTCTTGCCGCTGCAAAAGCAGCCGCTCAAGACAAGGGTGTTCCCCTGTACGCACATATTGCTGATATCAATGGCACTGCCGGTCAGTACAGTATGCCGGTACCCATGATGAACATTATTAACGGTGGAGAGCATGCCGATAACAATGTTGATATTCAGGAATTCATGGTTCAGCCCGTGTCGGCGAAAACATTTGCTGAAGCACTTCGAGTGGGCGCAGAAATATTCCACTCACTGAAGAAAGTACTCAGCAGTAAAGGACTAAACACAGCCGTAGGTGATGAGGGTGGTTTTGCCCCTAATCTGACATCAAATGCCGAGGCATTGGCCGTGATTAAACAGGCGGTGGAAGCTGCCGGTTACGTATTGGGCGAAGACGTTACGTTGGCGCTGGATTGTGCGGCTTCTGAGTTTTATAAAGACGGCCAATATGATCTGGCGGGTGAGGGTAAGATTTACAGCGCCGAAGGCTTCAGTGATTTTCTGGCAGAGCTCTGTGATCAATACCCGATTATTTCCATTGAAGATGGTCAGGACGAATCTGATTGGGACGGCTGGAAGTATCAAACGGAAAAGCTGGGACATCGTGTTCAGTTGGTCGGTGATGACTTGTTTGTCACCAACACCAAAATCCTTCAGCGAGGCATCGAACTGGGTGTGGCGAACTCGATTCTGATTAAATTTAATCAAATCGGTTCTCTCTCAGAAACGTTGGATGCCATTCAAATGGCAAAAGATGCAGGTTATTCCGTCGTTATCTCGCACCGTTCCGGTGAAACTGAAGACACCACCATTGCTGATTTGGCGGTAGCGACAGCGGCCGGTCAAATTAAAACTGGTTCTCTATGCCGTTCTGATCGTGTAGCCAAATACAACCGCTTACTGCGCATTGAAGCTGAGCTTGGTGGTACTGCACCTTATCGTGGACGAGGTGAATTCAAGTCCTAGTCGGTATTTCTATTCTATATAGCCATCAGGTGTGGACGCTCATCCTGGTGGCTGTTTTCATTTTATCTCTCTTACTCCGTTCTACCTCACCTCTAATCGGGTCTCGTTCTCCACTGACGTTAGTTCCTTTGTTCTGTAGAATCTAGGGATGCGTTGGCTCTTAGTGATTCTCACCCTGTTTTTTTTGCTCCTACAGTATCGTCTGTGGGTGGGTGAGGGCAGCATGGCCCAAAGACAGGTGCTTCAGCACAAAGTAGACATACAGCAGGAAGAGAATGATGTTCTACATGAACGCAATAGCATTTTGGCCGGTGAAGTGAGTGATCTAAAAGATGGGCTAGAGAGCGTGGAAGAACGCGCCAGGACCGACTTGGGAATGGTGAAGGAAGGCGAGACCTTTTATATGGTTGTTGATAAGGAGCAGAAGTGAGTCGCTGGATTATCGTACCTGCCGCTGGAACGGGAAGCCGTTTTGGTGGAGAGGTGCCCAAGCAGTACCAATTGCTCAATAACAAGACGGTGATTGAGCACACCCTAGAGCGATTGTTGGCAGTTGATGAGTCAATTATTGTGGTGGCAGTCAACACAGCGGACAACCGCTGGCAAGAATTAGAGGTCTTTAATCATTCACGAATTCGAACCGTTCATGGCGGTGATGAGCGTGCTGATTCGGTCAGGCTGGCGTTGGAATGCCTACAGCGAGAAGCCGATACGGATGATTGGGTGTTGGTACACGATGTGGCCCGCCCCTGCGTCAGGGTCGCCGATATTCAAAAGCTGGTCGACAACCTAAAAGATCACAAGGTGGGTGGCGTACTGGCTACTCCGGTGAGTGATACTGTGAAGCGCGTGTTAAACGGTGCGGAGGTAGACTCTACGGAAGATCGAACGCAGCTCTGGGCTGCTCAGACCCCACAAATGTTTCGCTACGGTTTACTGAGCTGGAGCTTGAAAACGGCGGTGCGAGATCATTGGAAGCCCACAGATGAGTCTGCTGCCGTTGAGCGACTGGGACATACTCCACTGGTCGTTGAGGGCAGCCGTGACAATATCAAGATTACTCGCTCAGAAGATATGGCCATTGCTGAAGCGATCATGAATTATCAGCAGGAATCACTATGAGAGCGGAGCTTATGAGGTTGGGTGAATGAGAATAGGACAAGGCTACGATGTTCATGCCTTTGGAGAAGGTGACCATATAACTCTGGGTGGTGTGACCATTCCCTATGAGCACGGTTTGGTCGCCCACTCCGATGGCGATGTACTTATTCATGCACTTTGTGATGCATTTCTGGGCGCCGCCGCACTCGGTGATATAGGTAGGCATTTTCCCGATACAGATCCGCGCTATAGAGGAGTAGACAGCCGCGAGCTATTACGTGAAGTCGTTTCACTGGTAGGCCGTAAGGGTTATAGCCTGTCCAATGCAGATATGACTATTGTTGCTCAAGCCCCAAAAATGTCGCCTTATCTCGAACAAATCACCCTCAACCTTGCTACCGATTGTGGCTGCAATGTTGACCAGATTAATATCAAGGCAACTACCACAGAGAAACTAGGTTTTGAAGGACGTGGAGAGGGGATTGCCTGTCAGGCTGTGATTTTATTGAGTCAAGTGAATTAAAAGCCTTGTCGTGGATTAAGGCGGTGACTGAAAAAATAGTCGACGTTGAAAAATGCCAAGGAACCCCCTTTTTAGGGCGAATTAACCTAAATAACGTGACTGAATTAAGGGTGATGACAGTACCAATGATAATATCAATGACAGTATCAATGACAGTATCAAGGATAAATACCAAATTTAGGAGGGAGTTGAACTCTCCCTAAGGTAGCGGGTTTAGCCTGTTCGGAAAGTTGAATGGAGTGCCATGCAATATTTGGTCGTATATACTATTCTAAGCAAAGGGTGGACTATGCCTTACCCCTTGGGGTTTCAATTAGGCTATAACTGTGGAAAACCACATGTACAAAAAACAACCACAGCCGTGGGTGGCGTCAAAGTGTAAAGCAGGGATTGTCCTTTCATCTGAGATGAGTTCCTATGATCCAAAGTAAACAAGAACAGACAACATCGACACCCCATTTCAAATTTCTGATCACCTCGATTTATTGTATTATTCTGGTATTACTGGTTACTTCTTATTTACTTAAGCCTGGTTTGAGCTTGGGTACTCTATTTTTGTTGTCAAATTTCTTTCTGCTTTCCCTTTTGTTGGCATTGTATATACGGCGCGAGGCCAAAAGGCGATGGGTGTTAGATAAGAAAATACTCAGGCTTAAAAGAACAAGTAGGTCCATTCTTGAAAGCGAGGAGCGCTTTGCATTAACGACCTCTGGAAGCGGTGAGGGTTTGTGGGATTTTGATATACCGGGGCAATACTTTTGGTATTCAGATCGCTTTCGTCAACTGCTGGGTTATGAGGACGAAGATGATTTTCCAAACACACTGGAATCGTGGAGCGATACCCTTCACCCAGAGGATCGGGAGCCTACCTTAAAAGCATTTAACGCACATTTGGACAAGGGCACGCCCTATGATGTGTCGTATCGCCTACAAACCAAACAGGGTGAGTGGAAGTGGTTTATTGCACGGGGTGAGTCCCTGCGTAATGATGCTGGTAAGTCCTATCGTGCTGCAGGCTCTATCGCCGATATCACAGAACAAAAACGGGCTGAAGAGGCGTTGCAGGAAAGTGAAGAGCGTTTTGAATTAGCGACTGCAGGCAGTGGTGATGGCTTGTGGGATATTGATCTTGAAGGTGAAAGAATTTGGTATTCAACGGCTTACCGTCAATTATTGGGTTATGAGGATGAGAATGATTATCCAAGTACGCTAAAAACATGGATTGATGGCCTTCACCCAGAGGATAAAGAGGCAACTCTGGAAAGGTTCTATTCACATATAGAAAAGGGCACACCCTATGATTCAGAGTATCGCTTAATAACCAAACAGGGTGAATGGCGGTGGTTTAAAGCACGATGTAAGTCTTTGCGTGATAAGTCTGGAAAAGCCTATCGTACCGCCGGTGCTACAACCGATATAACAGAGCAAAAACTGGCTGAAGAGGCGTTGCAGGAAAGTGAAGAACGTTTTTCTCTAACCACTGCAGGCAGTGGAGAGGGTTTGTGGGATTTTGATATACCAGGGCAATATTTTTGGTACTCAAATCGTTTTCGTGAATTGCTGGGTTATAAGGAAGAGGGTGATTTTCCTAACATACTGGAATCGTGGAGTGATAGCCTTCACCCAGAGGACAAGGAGCCTACCTTAAAAGCATTTAACGCACATTTGGACAAGGGCGCGCCCTATGATGTGGTTTACCGCCTACGAACCAAACAGGGTGAGTGGAAGTGGTTTATTGCACGGGGTGAGTCCCTGCGTGATGACGTTGGCCAGTCCTATCGTGCCGCGGGCTCTATCATCGATATCACAGAACAAAAACGGGTTGAAGAGGCGTTGCATGAAAGTGAAGAACGTTTTTCTCTAACCACGGCAGGCAGTGGTGATGGTTTGTGGGATTTCGATGTGGCCGATGGGAAGATTTGTTGGTACTCAAAGCCCTACCGTAAATTGTTGGGCTACGAGGACGAGAATGACTACCCGAACACGATAGACTCGTGGAGAAACAGTATTCACCCAGATGATCAGGGGTATGCCCATAAGGAGCTAGATTCACATCTGAGAAAGGGCACACCTTATAACGTGGATTTTCGGCTATTAACCAAACAAGGTGAGTGGCGGTGGTTTAATGTGCGATGTAAATCTCTACGTGATGAACAGGGTCAGTCGTATCGTACGGCTGGTGCGATAACGGACATTACCGACCATAAACAACAGGGGATCGAGCTAAAACGAGCTTATTTCTCGTCAAAAATGGCCATGGAATTATCCCACGTAGGTTCGTGGTGGATGGATTATTCTATCGATCATGACCGTTTTTATTTAGGGTTAAGCACGTTGGGTTTGCTGGGCGAGCCTCCCTCTGAAGAAGCCAATTTTATAACGGTTGAGCATTGGGCAGAAAATATTATCCGTACCAATAAAGAATTGGGAGAAGTAGCGGTAGCTACCGTCAGATTAGCGCTTGAAGACGCCAATGCGAAACTCGATGTTGTCTATCAGTATACGAGGCCTATCGATGGTGATGTAGTGTGGATGAGGGCTATAGGACATGTTATTCGAGACGACAGTGGCAAGGTTACCAATGTACATGGCGTGATTAAGGAGATTACCAAACAGAAAAACGTAGAGCTGGACTTATTACGAAAACATGAAGAGTTAGCACGCCTTATTGAAGAATTACCCATGCCTGCATCCCAGCTTGATCGCAACGGTAACATTTTGCGTCTAAACAAGTCTTTTATCGACTTAATGGGGTATACCCTTGAAGATATCCCCACCCTTGATGAATATTGGGCCTCATTTTACCCTGACCCTGAATACAGCAAACAATTAAAAGCGAGGTGGATTAGTAATATTAAAGCATCAGCCAAGACGGGTTTGGCTGCTGAACCTATACTCGTGAATGCCAGAGCAAAGTCAGGCGAGATGAAGACGTTGAGGGTGCATACCATCAAGGTGGGTGGTATGAGCCTTACCATGTGGGTCGATCTCACCGAGAGGGAAGAATATGTGAAAGACCTAGGGATAGCAAAGGAAGCGGCAGAAGCGTCCACCCGGTCAAAAAGTGAGTTTCTGGCGAATATGAGCCATGAAATACGCACCCCAATGAATGCCATTTTGGGTCTGTCTGACCTAGCGCTGGAAACAGAGCTCAATGACACTCAGCGCAACTACATTGATAACGTCCATCTTTCAGCAGAGTCCTTGCTGGGGGTTATTAACGATATTCTCGACTTCTCCAAGATTGAGGCTGGCCAGCTGGATGTAGAAGCAGTCGACTTCCGTCTGGAAGACGTGTTTGATAATCTTTATAACGTGATGTCTCTGAAGACCGAAGGGGCGGGCGTTGAGTTGATGTTCGAGTGGTCACGGGAACTTCCCATGGCTCTGGTCGGTGATCCACTAAGACTGGGGCAGATTCTGATTAATCTGGGCAATAATGCGGCTAAATTTACTGAAGCCGGGAAGATCGTGATAGGTGTACGGCAGCTTGAGCAGGTGGAAAACCAGGTTAAGCTGCACTTTAGTGTCAAGGACACCGGCATTGGAATGACACCTGAAGAGCAGGGTAAATTGTTTCAGGCATTTAGTCAGGCTGACAGTTCAACCACGCGTAAGTATGGTGGTACGGGATTGGGACTGACCATTTCCAAGCGTTTGGTCGAAATGATGGGAGGTGAAATCTGGGTGGAAAGTGAAGTTGGTGTTGGCAGCACCTTTCACTTCACGATCGATTTGGGGCTTCAGCAGAATATAACGTCCTCGCTTCAATACGAAGAACGAAACGTTAATGACGTTGACCAAGCTATTGCACTATTACGCGGAGCCAAAATTTTGTTGGTGGAAGACAATGAAGTTAATCAAGTGCTGGCATTGCATGTACTTCGTAGCAACGGATTGATTCCGACGCTGGCAAAAAATGGTCAGGAGGCCCTTGAGCTTCTGGAGAGCCAGGACTTTGATGGCGTCCTTATGGACTGCCAAATGCCCGTAATGGACGGTTACGCTGCAACACATGCAATACGTAAGCAGGAGAAGTATCGTGAGTTGCCGGTGTTGGCGATGACGGCTAATGCGATGGCTGGTGATAGAAAGAAGGTGCTGGATGCCGGGATGAATGATCATATCGCCAAGCCGTTCACCAAGGCTGGATTGTTTACCACCATGGCAAAGTGGGTTAAGCCAAACACCCTGATGACGGAGGACGAGAGTATTACCAGCAGTAGACCATTCAAGTCATACAGCGCCTAATTCTTGCCCTTGTGATAGTTTGGTTTGGTGAAACCGAGCAAGTCCAAGTGATTTTATCGGGTTAATGTTTTTTCCAGAAAGTCCAAAATTGAATTCATAATTTCATTACTTCGTTTAAACCGCTCTGGCTGTGAAAGTATCTCTTCAGCAGATTGAATATACAGGCTGTTATCCAGTTCACTTTCACAGTGGATGGCTAAGTTAAGCGCTGATTTTGGTGTTGTTTCCAGATGAAACTGCAAACCTAAAATTCTCTCTTTAATCAGAAAAGCCTGGTTTTTACAGGCGCTACTGGATGCAAATGGCACGGCATTGTCTGGTATGGAAAAGGTGTCACCATGCCAGTGGAATACAGAAAACTCTGGGAGTAGGGTGGCCCCTAGGGCCGTAATTTTGGCCTGCTCAGAGAGTTGAACGGGGAACCAGCCGATCTCCTTATGAGTATTTCTTGAAATGGTTGCGCCAAGGACTTCGGCGATTAGTTGTGCTCCAAGGCATATCCCTAAAACAATTTTTTTCTCGTCGATGGCTTGCCGGATAAAGGCTTTTTCTTTGATGAGCCATGGGTGGGTTGTTATATCCGTGACACTCATAGGGCCGCCCATGACAATCAGCCAATCAAAACTGTTTATTTTTGGGAGAGGTTCCTCATTGTAGAGGTGGGTTGCACTTAGGGTGTGCTCATGTTTTTCAATCCAGGCCTCTATACAGCCAAGGCCTTCAAAAGGGACGTGTTGTAAATAGTGTATATGCATAAATGTGGGTGACCCTGACTTGAAGTTGACTCTTGAAGGGATGCTCGTAAAATCCCTTCGCATGGTTTTGTCATCGTTGAGTGATATCTTAAGGTAAGCATTATTAGTAGACAATTTTCTTTGGATTTCCCGTTTTCCCTAGGCTTGCCAACGGCAACTGCATTGTTTCGGTCTGAGCTGGAAGACTTTCAGGTGGATGAAGAGCTGGGTTTTCCTTTCTCCGAAGAGGGGGAACATTTGTGTTTGCAGATTGAGAAGCGGGGAGAAAACACCCGTTGGATTGCACTGTTGTTAGCCCAATTTTATGGGGTTGATGAAGTCGCCATTGGTTACTGTGGCTTGAAGGATCGTCGAGCGGTTACTCGTCAGTGGTTCAGTGTACATTTACCCAATACAGGTGATGCAAAATTGCCTGAATTACCGGCAGCACCGGAATACGAAGTCTTGTCCTCTGCCCGTCACCATAAAAAACTCCGTCGTGGTATGCATGAGGCCAATCGTTTTCTGATACGGCTACGCCAGCTTCAGGGAGATCGAGAGGCAATGGAGTCCCGTTTACAACAAGTTGTTGAACAGGGCGTGCCGAACTACTTTGGAGAGCAGCGGTTTGGCATTAACGGTGGCAACCTGCTAGAGGCGGATCGATTACTGGAGGAGCAGTATGGATCAAACCGTCAGAGGGGGCGGCGTAAGCAAGGATCATCACCAAAAGGAGGGCTTTATTTGTCTGCAGCCCGATCTTACCTGTTTAACTTGGTGCTTGCTGAGCGTATTAGGCAGGGTTGCTGGGTGTCGCCTTTAGAGGGGGAAGAGAAGCCCGCCGGCCCGCTGTGGGGTAGAGGGCGAAGTGGAGAGCCCGCAGCGGTACGTGAGATTGAAGAGGCTGTTTTGTCTCCGTGGCAAGATTGGATGAATTCAATGGAGTTCAGCGGATTGAAGCAGGAGCGACGGTCCTTAGTGCTACATCCTGACGGGTTGAGCTGGCAATGGTTTGCCTCGGAAGAGAGTGGTAATGACAACATGGATCTGGAGTTATCATTTGCTTTACCTTCGGGTGGTTACGCAACGTCTGTATTGAGAGAGCTGACACAATTGCAGTTGCTATAGACAGGTGTCCGGGCCTATGTACATTGAAGTGCAGGTCGGTGTTGCGATCTAAGTGCTGTGGTATAGTTCGGCTTTCATAAATCACACATAAATATCAGGGGTTTCTTAGGGTGAATTCGATTGAGTTCGGTGGTATCGGTATGACGTCTCAGAGGACACGAGAACGTCTCATCGAACGACTCAAAGAGCAGGGCATTACCAATCAACGGGTCATGGATGTGATGCGAGTAACACCACGCCACCTGTTTCTCGATGAAGCGCTCTCACACCGTGCCTACGAAGATACCGCACTACCTATCGGTCATGGTCAAACGTTGTCGCAGCCTTATGTGGTGGCGCTGATGACTGAAATTCTACTTTCCCTTGGGCCGCGTCAAAAGGTTTTGGAAATAGGTGCCGGTTCTGGGTATCAGACGGCCATTTTGGCGCAACTGGTTGGTCAGGTTTATAGTGTCGAGCGCATTAAGCCATTACTGGATAAAGCGCGGGAAAGGCTGCGTAAATTGGGTTTGCGAAATGTCAGGCTGTCTCACAGTGATGGTGGTTTTGGCTTCCCCGACAACGCGCCTTACGATGCCATTCTCAGTGCCGCAGCACCCCATGAGGTGCCAGAGGAGCTTCTTCATCAGTTAGCACCGGATGGCATGCTTATTATTCCTGTAGGACCGGGTGATGAACAGGAGCTGCGAGTGATTACTCGTGAGGGTGACAGCTCGAATTTTGAAGAACGGGTTGTTGAGCAAGTTCGTTTTGTTCCTCTCCTCAATGGCGTTACCCGCTAACTCGCCATCAGATGCTTCCATGGACAGAATAAAACAACAGTTTTTACTTTTTCTTAAAGGTGTGGCTATGGGCGCCGCGGACGTGGTCCCCGGTGTTTCCGGCGGCACGATTGCTTTTGTTAGTGGTATTTATGAAGAGCTGTTAGATTCCATTCGCTCTATCAATATCCATGCTTTAACGGTATTAAAAAGTCAGGGTTTTTCAGCATTCTGGCGCGCTATTAATGGTAATTTTTTATTCGTATTATTTAGTGGGATCCTACTCAGTATTGCTTCACTTGCTCGAGTGGTGAGTTATTCTTTGGAGCATCACCCAATACTGATTTGGTCATTTTTCTTTGGCCTTATCGTCGCCTCAATTATTTATATTTTTCGCCAACTACCACACCTTCGCTGGCAAGAATGGTTGGGGTTGTGGCTTGGTACTCTTGTGGCACTGGGTGTTTCGTTTGTTCCACGTGTACAAGGGTCCGACGATTTGTTGGCAGTTTTTTGTGCGGGAGCCGTGGCGATTTGTGCGATGATTTTGCCGGGTATTTCAGGTAGCTTTATATTGTTATTATTGGGTATGTACCCGGTGATGATTAGCGCTATCAGCGATTTTCAGTGGCAGATACTATTGGTGTTTGTTCTGGGTTGTGGCTGTGGGCTTATGGTGTTTTCTCGGGTGTTGTCCTGGCTTTTGCACCATCATTATTCCGCCACTATCTCCGTGTTAACTGGCTTTCTGGTGGGTTCACTGTTGATTGTTTGGCCTTGGAAAGAATCACTGGAAGTGATGGTGGATAACAAGGGTAGGGAAGTCATGTTGTCCTATCACTTACTGATGCCAGGGACGTATGGTGAGGTGACGGGTATAGACCCTAATACTATTGCTGCAGTGGGATGTATGTTGTTCGGCTTAATTTTAGTGCTGGCACTGGAATACGTGGGCGGGAAACGTAAGAAACTCTGATAGCTGGGGTGAGAACCATATAGGGAAAGTGAGTTTGCCTAATCAGTCATACCAGCAGAGACCTTTCCGGTGGACAAGTATTGTCGCTGCGGTAGGGCTGTTGATTTTGGCGGGTTGTCGCACCCCACCTCCAGCCCCGATAGATTATCGTCCACCACCCCCCAGTGAGAAAATTAACAGCCATCAGGTTTCTTCTGGTGAAACACTATTTTCCATTGCCTGGCGTTATGAAAAGAACGTGCAAAAATTGGCCAGATCTAATGGCATATCCTACCCATATACCATTTATAAAGGGCAGCGGTTAACCTTGGATACCAGTCGGGTGTCAAAGGTTACTTCTCGGCCTTCGGCGTCTTCGAGTAAGCCTTCCTCTAGTAAAGGTATTACGAGTAAATCCACTTCACCGTCAAAAACCTCAACAAAACCTCGACCCAAGGTGACAGCGCCACCTCCACGAAAAGCACCGGTATTACCTTCCAATTGGCGCTGGCAGTGGCCGACAACAGGCCGAGTTGTTAAGCGATTCAATAGCACAAGCCTGTTTAAAGGGATCGATATTCAGAGCCATTCTGGCGCGCCTGTGGCGGTGGCGGCACCTGGTGTTGTCGTTTATTCTGGCAGCGGGCTTCGGGGTTATGGAAAACTTATTATTGTTAAGCATAGTGATGTTTTTCTCAGTGCCTATGCTCATAATAGAAAGATTTTTGTCCGTGAGGGGCAGGAACTAAAAGGGGGACAAAAAATCTCCGAGGTAGGGGGTGATCCTTCGAACAAAAAGCGGCTTTATTTTGAAATTCGTAAGGATGGAAAACCGGTTGATCCTCTGCGTTATTTACCAAAACATTAATGTATTATTGTTTGTTTTAATCTCTTTGGCTAAGTGTTTTCTAGTGTTAAACCATTAAGATAAGTGGTTGACCTTCCTGATAAATAAATCGATGGTGATGATTTATTATGGTATGGTTTTCTAGTCGGTTCTATGCTGCCAGTTAATACATAATATTTTTTATGTAATTTTTCTAAAAAATGTAATGACTTATAAAAGGTGTGTGTATAAACCTCGACAGGAATTTCGAAAAATAAGCCGCCAGGAAGGTGATAGACAACTTGGAGTGGAATATTCTTTGTGACAAAAGATATAGAGTTTCACCATAAGGATGAAAAAGAGCAACTTGCACATAGCAAGGCGGAGAAAGTGCTCGATGCTGCCAGTCTTTATTTGAAAGAGATTGGTTATGCGCCTCTACTTACTAAGGAAGAAGAGGTCCACTATGCTCGCCTAATTCACAAGGGCGACGAGTCTGCTCGAAAGCGAATGATTGAAAGTAATCTGCGACTAGTGGTGAAAATAGCTCGTCGTTATATCAATCGTGGTTTGTCACTTCTGGATTTGGTTGAAGAAGGTAATTTGGGCCTAATGAGAGCCGTTGAAAAGTTTGATCCTGAGCTTGGCTTTCGTTTCTCAACGTATGCTACTTGGTGGATTAGACAATCGGCTGAGCGAGCGCTAATGAATCAAACTCGTACCATTCGATTGCCTATTCATGTGGTTAAAGAGCTAAATACCTATCTAAAGGCATCACGCAAACTGGCTCAAGAGCTTGAGCACGACCCAACAGCAGAAGAAATTGCGCGTTCAATGGATAAGACCGTTGCGGATGTATCACGGATGTTCCGACTCAATGAGAGAGTGGGTTCTGTGGACGTGCCGTTAGGTAAAGATGGCGAACGAACCTTGGTTGAAACCCTTGCAGATTCCCACCCCTGTGACCCAGAAGAGTTGGTAGAGGGTGATGATCTGATCAGTTCTGTAGAGTCTTGTTTGTCGGAGTTATCTGATAAACAGCGTGAAGTCATTGCTCGACGTTTTGGGCTTCGGGGGCACGATATATCAACTCTTGAGGAGGTGGGTCGTGAAATTGGCCTCACCCGTGAACGTGTGCGTCAGATTCAGGTTGAGGCTTTACATCGATTACGTGACATTATGCAGAAGCAAGGCCTAGACGGTCATCTTCTGTTTGAGGATGGATGAATCTACCCGTCGGTCATTCTGCCGGTGAAGAAAGTCGCCCGCGGTATTTACCTATTTTAAATATCCTAGATGTTTCTGTACCACCTGCAACGTAGGTTTGAAGAGCTTTGGTGAGGCACACACAATGTTGCCGCTATCCATATAGCCATCGTTACCTTGAAAGTCACTCACTAAGCCGCCTGCTTCTTTAACCAGCAAAACTCCAGCTGCGATATCCCAAGACTTCAAATTCATTTCCCAGAAGGCGTCAAATCTGCCTGCCGCCAAATAGGCTAAATCCAGTGAGGCAACACCCAGTCGGCGAATACCAGAGGACTGCTCTGCCAGCTCAGTCAGGCAGGCCAAGTAGGGTTCCATATGTTCGATGGATGGGCTGTTGAAGGGAATGCCCGTGGCTACGATTCCACCGTCAAGACTTTTACGGCCAGAGACCCGAATTCGGTTACCGTTAAGAAAGGCGCCGCGGCCACGACTGGCGGTAAATTCTTCACGTCGCATGGGATCCAATACCACGGCATGTTCCAGCTTGCCCTTATAGGTGCAGCCGATAGAAACAGCGAAATGCGGAATGCCGTGAATAAAGTTGGTGGTGCCATCAATAGGATCAATAATCCATTGGTAGTCATTGTCCTCACCCTTAAGCATGCCTGATTCCTCACCAATGATGGTGTGTTCCGGGAAAGCTTTGCGTAGGTGATAAATGACCTCTTTCTCAGCAGCGTGATCAATGTCAGTGACATAATCATTGCGGCCTTTCTCATCGATCTTGATCAGATCAGAGCGCTCTGAGGCGCGAGCAATTAGTTCCCCTGCCTTTCGTGCGGCGCGGAGGGCGATATTGACCATGGGTTCCATCGTGAGAGATTCCAGCATGAAGAAAGCGCGGCATTGTACCAGACAGGGGTAAGTCGAGGGAGGGTAAAAATCATGATTTAACCAGTTCTTCCTGCTAGAATTCGCGGCGTTCTGGTGCTTGGGTATACGAAGGACTGTTTGTAGCTATTCAGGCTGAAGAAAATCTAGGGTCTCAATCACTATCAGTAAGATATCTTCTGGAAAATCATTGCATGAGTAATTTTGACAATATCCGCATCGTATTGATTAACACTAGCCACCCCGGAAATATTGGGGGTGCCGCACGTGCGCTAAAGAATATGGGGCTGTCACGTTTGTATCTTGTTGCCCCTAAAGAATACCCTGCGGACCAAGCGGTTTGGCGTGCTGCCAGTGCATTGGATGTGTTGGATAATGCCGTTGTGGTGGACAGTCTTGATGATGCTGTTTCTGGGTGTGGGTTAGTTGTTGGAACGAGTGCCCGTGGACGACGAATTACTTGGCCTCTTCTTAACCCTCGTGAATGCGGTGAACGTGTTTGGCAGGAAGCAGCACAGCACGATGTGGCTATTGTGTTCGGTCGAGAGGATAGAGGGCTTACCAACGAAGAGCTGCACAAGTGCACTTATCATGTGCATATCCCATCAAATCCGGATTATAGCTCTCTGAATTTGGCTGCAGCGGTACAAGTCCTCTGTTACGAGGTGCGCATGGCGTCAATGGTCGATTCTGAGGGTGCGTTGCCATCATTTGATGAGTGGGATCAGCCGCCGGCAAAAGCTCAGGATCTGGAGATGTACTTTCAGCACTTGGAGCAGGCCTTGGTAGATATCGGCTTTCATGACAGGGATAACCCCCGGCAAACGATGACCCGGTTGCGAAGGCTGTATGGGCGTATTCGTCTTGATGCAATGGAGTTGTCTATCTTGCGAGGCGTATTAACTGCGATTCAGAATGCTGCTTATAGAATGAAAAAGGCAATAGAATCAAGAGGGTAGAGTGAGGGTCTATTTCACACCTATAACCCACTAAAAGAGTATGTTATTTACTTGACTAAAAAGGTAGGTTATTACATAATAACCTCTCAATTTGTTTCTATAAGGTAACAGTGAGGGAAACACTATGCGGCTGACAACTCGAGGCCGATACGCGGTCACTGCGATGCTGGATCTTGCTCTTCACGGTGACAAGGGACCCATTAGCTTGGCTGAGATCTCCAAGCGTCAGGAGATTTCCTTGTCCTATCTGGAACAACTATTTGCCAAACTTCGTCAACAGGAATTGGTTAGCAGTGTGCGTGGTCCAGGCGGTGGTTACCGACTAGCCCGTATTAGTGATGAGATCAATGTTGCTGAAATTATTGATGCCGTCAATGAATCCATTGATGCCACGAGTTGTAGTGGAAAGGGCAATTGCCATAGTGGCGATGTTTGCTTAACCCATCATTTGTGGGATGACTTGAGTCATCAGATACATCGATTTTTGAGTGGTATTACACTGGACAGTTTGATGCATCAGAATGAGGTCCAGCTCGTGGCTTTGCGTCAGAATGAACTCATAGACGTTAATGTCAGCCAAAAATTTAGCTGACAGGAGTAATTGAATGAAACTACCTATTTATCTGGACTACTCTGCTACCACGCCTGTTGACCCGGTAGTGGCTGAGAAGATGGCTGCGTGCCTGACAAATACAGGTAACTTTGGCAATCCAGCCTCTAGATCCCACTCTTTTGGTTGGCAGGCTGAGGCGGCTATCGAGGAAGCGCGAGGCCAAGTGGCTGCGCTACTGAATGCTGACCCTCGTGAGATTGTCTGGACCTCCGGTGCTACCGAGGCGGACAACTTGGCTATTAAAGGCTGCGCTCACTTCAATCAGAAAAAAGGCAAGCATATTATTACCTCAAAAATCGAGCACAAAGCAGTGCTTGATACCTGTCGCCAACTGGAGCGAGAAGGTTTTGAAGTGACTTACCTGGACCCGGATGCCGAGGGCATTATTCAACCAGAAGCGGTTGCCAGCGCTATCAGGGAAGACACCACCGTGGTTTCGTTGATGCACGTCAATAACGAGATTGGCACGATCAATGATATAGCGGCTATTGGTGAAGTTTGTCGCGAGAACAAAGTGTTTTTCCATGTGGATGGAGCACAGAGTGCCGGCAAGATCGACATTGATATGGCGGCGATGAAAGTCGATCTGATGTCACTGTCAGCACATAAAATTTATGGCCCAAAGGGTATCGGTGCACTCTATGTACGCCGTAAACCGCGGGTACGAATTGAATCGCAAATGCATGGTGGTGGCCATGAGCGTGGTATGCGTTCAGGTACTTTGGCGACCCATCAGATTGTTGGTATGGGTGAGGCTTTCCGCATAGCTAAAGAGAAGATGGTTGAGGAAGACCAGCGTACCCTAGTGTTGAGAAATCGATTGTGGGATGGCGTTTCCGATATGGAAGAAGTGCAGGTTAACGGCTCTTTACAGCACAGAGTTGCAGGTAACCTCAATATTAGTTTTTCTTTTGTGGAAGGCGAGTCGCTGATTATGGCGTTAAAAGACTTGGCGGTTTCTTCAGGCTCAGCTTGTACTTCCGCTAGCCTTGAGCCGTCCTATGTGCTGCGGGCACTGGGGTTGGATGATGAGCAGGCCCATAGTTCAATTCGGTTTTCTATCGGTCGTTTTACTACAGAAGAAGAGATTGATTACGCGGTCGAAAAAGTCCGTGATGCGGTAACGAAATTACGTGAGTTGTCCCCGTTGTGGGATATGTTTAAAGACGGTGTCGATCTGAGTCAGGTCGAGTGGGCTGCGCACTAACCCTAGGGCGTTGAACGAAGGAGTTTAATCATGTCATACAGTGACAAAGTACTCGATCACTACGAAAATCCTCGCAACGTTGGAAAGTTGGATGATAAATCCAGCAATGTGGGTACAGGTATGGTGGGTGCGCCCGCCTGTGGTGACGTCATGCGTCTACAAATTCAGGTTGATGATAACGGCGTTATTGAAGATGCCAAGTTCAAGACCTATGGCTGTGGATCGGCAATTGCCTCCAGCTCTCTGCTCACCGAGTGGGTCAAGGGTAAGTCGTTGGAGCAAGCTTCGGAGATCAAAAATACTGAAATTGCTGAAGAGTTGGCATTGCCTCCGGTGAAAATTCACTGTTCCGTACTGGCCGAAGATGCTATCAAGGCTGCGGTGAGAGATATACGGCATAAGCGTGGCGAAGATAGTGAGTAAATACAGAGCATATGAAGAGGGTGCTGAATAATGGCGATTACCATGACAAGTGCAGCTGAGGCGCATGTGGTTAAGCATTTGAGTCACCGGGGTCATGGCCTTGGTATTCGTTTAGGCATTAAGACCACAGGTTGTTCAGGCTTGTCCTACGTGCTTGAGTTCGTGGATGATTTTGAGCCTGAAGATGAAGTTTTCTCTAGTGGGGAGGCTAAGCTTTTTATTGACCCTAAAAGTCTCTCCTATCTGGATGGTACAGAATTGGATTTTGTTAAAGAGGGGCTCAATGAGGGGTTTCAGTTCAACAACCCCAATGTTAAAGATGAATGCGGTTGTGGTGAAAGCTTCCATGTATGAACGGTAGTGGCTGTCATTCTGGCCTTTGCCGCTACTGACCTGATAGCTTGCTGTCATTTTTTACCCTTCATTTAGCTAGGTTTATTCATCGTGGATTTCACCAGCAACTATTTTGAAATATTTGGCCTGCCAGTTGGGTATCAGGTTGACCTTGAGTTGCTGGTAAACCGCTATCATCAAATGCAGCGCGAGTTTCACCCCGATCGCTATATCAACAAGCCCTCTCAAGAGCAGCGTCTTGCCGTACAATATGCCGCAGTGATTAATCAGGCATACACGGAGTTAACGTCTCCATTACTTCGAGCTCAGTACCTGTTGTCCCTCAGTGGAATTGAGGGCTCGGGTGAGGCGAGCATAACCCGAGATACGACTTTTTTAATGCAACAAATCGAGTTGCGCGAAGCGTTGTCTGAGGTAAGAGGGGCTGATGAGCCTTTCGTTGTTCTGGATCGAGTAGCAGAAGAGGCGAGAGAGCAGTATGCCGGTTTACAACGAGAATTTGGTCAACAATACAGTCAAGCTGATGTCGAGAATGCTGCTGATACAGTGGCAAAGATGCAGTTCTTCAGTAAATTACTGAATGAAGTGGAACAGTTTGAGCAAGAATTAGACGATGAATAAATGGTAATTAATTGTGGTCCTGTTACAGATTTCTGAACCCGGTCAGTCACCGGAACCCCATCAACGTCGACGTGCCGTAGGCATTGATCTCGGTACGACTAATTCACTGGTTGCGACGGTGAGGAGCGGTACACCTGAGGCCTTAGTAGACAGTGAAAATCAGCACTTACTGCCATCCGTTGTTCATTACAGTGCCTCCGGTGAAACTACCGTTGGCCGGAGAGCTTATGCTCAGTCAGCTGATGATCCCCTGAATACCCTGATTTCGGTAAAACGATTTATGGGGCGTGGTATTGAAGACATCAAAACACTTGGGAGTCAGCTGCCTTATGACATGCTGGCCAGTGATAGTGGTATGCCTAATTTCAACACGATTGCCGGAGAAGTTAGTCCGGTAGCCGCGTCCTCTGAAATCCTCAAGGTGCTGATTGAACGAGCAGAATTGGCTCTGGATGGGCAGCTTGACGGTGCAGTGATTACAGTGCCAGCCTATTTTGATGAAGCTCAGCGCCAAGCTACCAAGGATGCGGCTACTTTGGCCGGTGTCAAAGTGTTACGTCTACTCAATGAACCCACGGCTGCGGCAGTGGCTTATGGGTTAGATCAGGGTGGTGAAGGGGTTATCGCTGTTTACGATTTGGGTGGTGGTACCTTTGATATTTCTATCTTGAGGTTATCTCACGGTGTCTTTGAAGTGCTGGCCACGGGTGGTGATTCAGCGTTGGGCGGTGATGATTTTGACCGAGCACTGGCCCAATGGCTGGGTGAGCAGGCAGGCTTGGGTGACGATTTAAACCCTTCACTGCAGCGCCAGTTAATGATGGCAGCCCGAAGTGCGAAGGAGTCTCTTTCCGGTCAGTCTCAGGTAGAGATTTCAGTAGCGGGTTGGACGGGTGAACTGAAGCGAGAGCAGCTAGATCGACTGATTGACCCCCTGATTGAAAAAACACTGAGAGCCTGTAAGCGCTCTTTGCGAGATGCGGGGCTAAAGCCAGAAGATATTGCCAATGTGGTTATGGTGGGTGGTTCAACGCGTACCTTGCGGGTACGTGAAAAAGTGACAGAAGCCTTTGGTAAGCAACCACTGGTAGATATTGATCCAGATCGAGTAGTCGCTATAGGTGCGGCTCTTCAGGCCGATGTGCTTGTAGGCAACAAGCCTGGCGATGAAATGCTGCTGTTGGATGTGATTCCCCTCTCTCTAGGTATCGAAACCATGGGGGGGTTGATGGAAAAGATTATTCATCGTAATACGACCATTCCCGTGGCCAAAGCACAGGACTTCACCACCTTCAAGGATGGCCAGGTAGCCATGGCTATCCATGTGCTTCAGGGTGAGCGTGAGCTAATTTCCGATAGTCGTTCTCTGGCACGTTTTGAATTACGAGGAATTCCACCTATGGTTGCCGGGGCAGCCAAAATTAGGGTGAGTTTTCAGGTGGATGCTGATGGCTTGCTAAATGTTTCGGCTAAGGAGCTGAACAGTGGTGTGGAAGCCCATGTGGAAGTGAAACCCTCCTACGGGCTCAATGATGAGGATGTCACCCGGATGCTTAAAGAGTCCTACACCCATGCCCGGGAGG
>JAGPWA010000072.1 GCA_018066715.1 Porticoccus sp.
ATGAAGTATCGTCCCAAATCCTCTGTGGTATTTTGCAATACTAAACGCGAAGCTCAGGAGGTATCTGATGAGCTTGCCGCTTATGGTTTTAGTGCCTTGGCACTTCACGGTGATCTAGAGCAGCGGGAGCGTGATCAAGCATTAGTGCGATTTTCGAATAAAAGTATTTCAGTACTTGTGGCTACTGATGTAGCGGCCCGCGGTTTAGATATTGAAGCGCTGGACGCTGTGATTAACTACCAGCTTGCCCGGGATACAGAGGTACATATTCATCGTATCGGTCGCACAGGGCGAGCGGGAAGCACAGGCATTGCCTGCTCTTTTTACTCGGATAGGGAGCACTATAAGGTCGTGATGCTGGAAGAGTATTTAGACCGGATGATTGTCAGTGAACCCCTTCCCTCAATCAATCTACTGGATAAGCCCGTGTTCTACTCTGAAATGGAAACGTTACAAATCGACGGTGGGAAAAAACAAAAAGTTCGTGCTGGGGATATTCTGGGCGCACTAACCGGTGAAGATGGTATTCCAGGAGCGGCGGTAGGGAAGATCAATATTGCTGATAATTGGGCGTTTGTGGCGGTGAACCGTGACCAGTATAAGCTTGCGCTTCATAAGTTGGGGCAGGGTAAATTGAAGGGACGCTCATTTCGCGTCCGGCTGATTCGCGATTAACCCGAGTTTGATGTTTAGGCGTGATGAGTTAAGTGTTTGGGTGTTGCTTAAAGCGCCAGATGAATTAATAGCCTAGATACTTAAAAGCTCTGATATTTAAGCGTCTAGAAGCTCCTTTAGATCTCACTGGTCGATTCAGGGATCAGTTTAGTTAAGGTCATCTGCCGTTCTCTTTCTCTTGCAGGATCAGCTACTGGAATCGCCGAGAGCAATTTTTGGGTGTATTCATGTTGTGGGGCGGAAAACAGTGATTCAGTGCTGCCGGTTTCCACTAATTTCCCATGATGCATCACCGCTATTCGGTCTGCTATATAGCGTACTACTGAGAGATCATGTGAGATAAACAGCATGGTCAGGTGGTGTTTGTCGACCAGTGTCAGAATCAGATCAAGAATTTGTGCCTGAATGGTTACATCCAGAGCGGATACGGGCTCATCAGCGATCACCAGTTCCGGTTTGGTGGCAATGGCTCGGCCCACGGCAATTCGCTGCCGCTGACCACCAGAGAACTCATGGGGGTATTTGCGAATAGCAGAGCGGGCGAGACCTACGTCATCCATCAGGGCTAATACCTGCTCCGTCACCGTTTTTCGAGTAGCAAGGCCATGATAGAGCAGTGGCTCTGCGAGGGTATCAAATACCGTCATACGTGGGTTGAGGGAGGCATAAGGGTCCTGGAAGATCATTTGCATGCGACGTCGCATGGGTTTCATCTGAGCGGATGATAATTGGGTCAGATCAGTACCATCAAAAATCACACTGCCGCTGGTCACTGGTACCAGTTGCAGAATAGAGCGTCCCAGTGTGGACTTACCTGAGCCAGATTCACCCACTAACCCCAAAATCTCACCCGGTTGAATACTCAGCGAGACATCGTCGACGGCCTTGATGACTTTTTGGTTTCGTTTGAGCCAGCCACCACTATAGTCATGAAAGTGAGTCTTTAGGCCGTTGATAGAGAGCAGCGGTTTATTCTCAATGCTGGAGGCATCTGGGTTGAAGGTTCCGGGGCTGGAGGCTCCAGGTTTGGCACCTTCGGGAATAGAGGCCAGTAGCTTTTTGGTGTACTCGTGCTGGGTATTGTAGAAGATGTCATCCACCGACCCTTGTTCAACAATTAGTCCGTCTTTCATGACGGCTACTTTATCGGCAACACCTGCGACGACGGCGAGGTCGTGGCTGATAAAGATCACCGCGATGTTTCGCTTCAATTGTAGTGCTTTCACCAAGTCTAGAATTTGGGCCTGGATAGTGACATCCAGTGCGGTAGTGGGTTCGTCACAGATCAATAGTTTGGGTTCGGTAATCAAGGCCATGGCGATCATGACCCGTTGGCGCATTCCTCCGGAAAATTCATGGGGGTAGCTGTTGATACGTTTTTCCGGTTCAACAATGCCCACTTCACCCAATATCTCAATAGCCCGTTGGGTCGCTTCTTTTCGAGAACTGCTGTGGTGATAGATCAGCGGTTCTATTAATTGTTCGCCTACGGTGAGGTAGGGGTTAAGACAGGTCATCGGGTCTTGGAAGATAATAGCAATGTCATTACCACGAATTTGTTGCAGGGTTTTTTTGTCGGCCTGAAGTAAGTCTTTACCCTCGAACAGGGCTCTGCCTGCGACGATCTCGCCGGGTGGTTGTGGAATCAACTTAAGTAGACTGTAACAAGCAACAGATTTACCGGACCCTGATTCACCCACAATGGCGAGGGTTTCACCTCGATCGACGCTGAAGCTAATGCCGTCCACAGCCTGTACCACGCCCTCTCGGGTGTGGAAGTGGGTGGTCAAATTATCAACTTCTAGTAATGGCATATTATTTATAATCAGTAAGTTATAGAGGTATTCATATAATTCACATTAAAATTATTTCACTCAGTTTTTTGAGGCTCTTGGGTCAAGAGCATCCCGTAGCCCGTCACCCAGAAAATTCAAAGCAAACAGCGTGATGGACAGCGTTAGGCCGGGGAACAATAACAACCAGGGATACTCCTCCATGGTCTCTACGCCGTAGGATATCAATAACCCCCAGGAGCTTTGCGGTGGTTGGATGCCTAACCCGAGGAAGCTGAGGAATGCTTCCAATAGCATCACACTGGGAATAGTGAGCGTGGTATAGACAATCACCGGCCCTAAGGTGTTGGGAATCAAATGACGACGGATAATCGTCCAGCGAGACAGCCCAAGAGAAACGGCGGCTTCTACAAATTCCTGACGCCGCAAAGACAATACCTGACCGCGAACAATACGGGCCATGGTCAGCCATTCAACAGCACCAATGGCGAGAAACAGCAGCAGAATATTGCGGCCAAATACCACCATTAACAACACGATAAAAATCATAAAGGGCAGGGCGTAGAGAATATCTACCAAGCGCATCATGACAGCGTCCACCCGTCCTCCGGCATAGCCCGCAATGGTTCCCCAGAGCACGCCGATGACCAGCGCCACGCTGGTGGCAATAAAACCCACCATTAGTGAGACGCGACTGCCATACATAATGCGGGTCAGCATATCCCGCCCAAATATATCGGTGCCCAGCCAATGTTCAGCGGAGGGCGGTGCTGCACCGAGTAATAGGTTTTGCTGCTCATAACCATAGGGCGCGATAAAGGGGGTCAACAGGGCGACAATACAAAGAAAGAGAATAACGCCGAGACCGCACAACGCGAACGTATTTTGACGTAAGCGGAACCAGGCATCCTGCCAGAGAGAGGTACCTTCCTCTGCGGGTTCAATACCATTCTTTAAGGTGACATGCTTTGACATCATGGTGCCTTTAAAAATAGTGATTTTTTCGTGAGTACAAGAAAGCACCGCGCGGAGAACCAGAGTGTATAAGTAATACATGAGGGTTTGAGCACGGAGCTGACGCAGTAATCGCGGAAAAAGTGCATTTTTAGAGGTACCATTTAGTGGCCCTCCCGTAGCTGGTGCCGCAACTTGGGGTTGATCCACACGGCGACAATATCGGATAACAAGTTAAATAGAACGATCAAGGTGGCAAAGAACACCGTGGTTCCTAGAATCATGGTGTAGTCCCGATTAAAGGCGGCCTGGACATAGAAGCGACCCAAGCCCGGTATCTGAAAGATTGTTTCCACCACAAAGGAACCACTTAATAGACCCGCAAAGGCTGGGCCGAGGAAGGCAATAACAGGGATTAGACCGCCTCGCAGTCCATGTTTTAACACCACCACCCGTTCAGGTAGGCCCTTGGCGCGAGCGGTACGAATATAATCCTGTGACATGACTTCCAGCATGCCACCACGACTGAGTCGAGCAAGAAAGGCCGCGTAGCCAGCACCGAGGGTTATGGAGGGTAATATTTTATCGCCAGGTAAGTCTCCCCAGCCGGATACGGGCACCCACTCAAGCCCAATACCAAATATCAGCACCAATAAGGGCCCCATCAAAAAAGAGGGCATACAGATCCCCAGCATGGCGGCTGACATGGGAATATAGTCCTGTGGTGTGTTGGGCTTTAATGCAGCAAAAACACCGGCACAGACACCGATAATAATGGCCACCAGCATGGCGTAAAGTGCCAGTTCAGCTGTAATAGGTAGGCCGCCGGCAATCAGCTCATTGACGGTGCGGCCTGGGTACCGAAAAGAGGGGCCAAAATCGCCGTGCGCTAGATCATTTAGGTAGCCAACATATTGCTGCCACATGGGTTGATCCAGGTGGTACTGAGCCTCTAGCGCCTTGATGACTTCTGGGGGCACTGCTTTTTCAGCACTAAAAGGCCCGCCGGGAGCGGCTCGAACCAGAAAGAAAGTCGCGGTAATAACGATCAGTAAAACGGGAATAGCCTGAAGCAGCCGACTGAGAATAAACCGAAACATTAGGGTGCCTCTAAAAATAGTAATTTTTTCGTAAGTGCTAGGCAGCACCGCGCGGAAAACCACAGTGTACACGGAGTACATGAGGATTCGAGCACGGAGCTAACGCCGCAATTGCGGAAAAAGTGCATTTTTAGAGGTGCCCATTAGTGGCTGGCCTCTTCGGAGTTCGTGGGGGCCTGCTCTAGCGAGAGTTTCTTGTAGAGTGTGTAGTCGAGAATGTTGGGCTCCAACCCTTTTAAGCTGGGGTGTACCAGGCTCTTACTGTTGTAGATATAGATAGGGATTACTGGCATATCTTCTAGTAATAAGGCTTCAGCTTCACGCATCAGTTTATAGCGGGTCTCTCTGTCGCCGGCCTTAGGTGCCAGTTTTAATATTAGTTCATCGTAGCGAGGGTTAGACCAGCCGGTACGGTTGTTGCCGCCATCTGTGATCCACATATCCAGAAATGTGTTTGGGTCCACATAGTCACCAATCCAACCTGCTCTAGCAATGGTGTAGTCTCCGCTATCCACAGAATTCAGGTATACCTTCCAGTCCTGATTATTGAGCGTGATATTAACCCCCAGGTACTGGTTCCACATCTGCTGTATAGCGACGGCTATCTTGCGGTGACCTTCGGACGTGTTGTAAAGCAATTCGGTGACGGGGAAGCCCTCGCCATTGGGATAGCCAGCTTCGGCAAGTAGTTGGCGGGCTTTCTCTGGGTTGAATGAAAACCCTGCATCAGCGGTATAGCCAAGGGTATCGGGTGGGGTAAAGGTATAGGCGGGGACCTCGCCCCCCTTGGTCACTTGTTCCACAATCTGTTTGCTGTTAATACTCATGGCCAGTGCCCGGCGCACTCGTTTATCACTGAGGTGTGGCAGCTTGGTATTAATTCGGTAAAAGTAGTTACCTAAATAGGCGTGGGAGTGAAGTAGCCCTGGCTTATTCTTCTGGTAGGTTGCTATTTTGTTGATGGGAATGCTGGCGGTGTGGTGCAATTGACCGGAGCGAAACATCCGTTCTTCAGTGGTGACATTTTCCGTAGGGTGAAAGCGAATACCGTTCAGTTTTACGGAAGCTGCATCCCAGTAGTAGGGGTTCTTTGTCACTTCTACCTTTTTGAATAATTGCCACTCGGTGAGTAGAAAAGGGCCGTTGCCTACAAAGTTGCCCGGACGGGTCCATAGGCTACCTCGTTCATCTGGGGCACCAAATTTCTCAATGGTGGCTCGATGGATTGGAAACATACTGTAGTGATCTAACAGTTGTAAAAAATAGGGTGTGGGATGGGTTAATTCAACCTGAAGGGTATAGTCATCGAGCACCTTGACTCCCACTTGGGAAAAGTCGTCGATTTCCTGCTTCAGGTAAGCCTCAGCATTTTTAACCGGAAAGAACATATAGGCGTACTGATTACCCAGTGCGGGTTGCAGTGCGCGCCACCATGACCAAGCAAAGTCGTGGGCGGTGACCGGGTCACCGTTCGACCATTGTGCGTTGTGGCGCAGCTGGAAGGTATAGGTTTTACCATCGTCGCTTATAACCCAGCTTTCAGCCACACCAGGTATCGGCTCAAGTGTCGCGGGGTCTTTGAGTACCAGCCCTTCAAGTAGGGCGGTAAGAATATGATGTTCAGGAACACCCGTGACAATATGGGGATCTAGTTCTTGAGGGTCAGTACCATTACCCCAATGGAGAATGCCCTCTCGATTACCGGTAGTGACATTGCTTTCGCCACCACTACATCCACTCAGTAGCAGGGTAGTGAGTAATAGAGTAGTGATCAGTAAGATTAGGCTACAGTTTTTAGTCCAGAACATACTTTTAACAACGCCATGTGTCAGCGCTCTATGGTAGGCAAGGATGTCGTCAAGTACCAGCCCGGATTACAGTTGAAATGCAGTGACGAACCAACCATAATGCGCAGCCTCAAGACCTAGTCCATCAGGTCGACCTCTTTATGGTGACCCCTGTTGGTCCCCTCGCAATGATTTTCTGCGAACCCCGCCAGGCCCGGAAGGGAGCAACGGTAGTGGTTATATCATGTGCCGAGGTGTGGCTGGCAGGGGAAGCCACCAGTTTTTTCAGCTTCCCCTGTCGTTAAAAACCAGTAGTAGTTAATAAATAATCCGTTTTGTTGTTAGGCAGCATCTGCTGAGACACTCGAATGTTCTGTTTCTCCATTCTTACTTGAAGAATTAATACTGAGTGGGCTAGCAGGATTTTTTTGTTTTTCATAAAGAAATTTAAGAACCTGTTGCCGGTAATGAATAAAGTCAGGGTCTTCTGCTAGTGCAAGGCGATCTCTAGGGCGTGGTAATTTAACATCCAGAATTTCACCGATTGTCGCAGCAGGTCCATTTGTCATCATGACAATTCGGTCTGACAACAAGACGGCTTCATCAACATCATGAGTAATCATTACTACTGTGTTGCCTAGACGTCCTTGAATTTCCATTAGAGAGTCTTGGAGGTGGGCACGGGTTAGTGCATCCAATGCACCAAAGGGTTCATCCATTAGAAGCACTTTGGGTTGCATTGCCAAGCAGCGAGCAATACCTACACGCTGTTTCATACCACCAGAAATCTCACCGGGTAATTTATGAAGGGCATGATCCATATGTACCAGGGATAAATTGTGCAGTACCCAATCATGCATCTCTGTTTTTGTTTTCGTCTTTTTGAATACCCGTTTTACTGCGAGTTCCACATTTTGATAGACGGTGAGCCATGGCAGCAGGGCATGGTTTTGGAATACGACGGCACGATCAGGGCCGGGCTCATTGACTTCTTTTCCTTCAAGAATAATACCGCCCTCTGTTGCTTGATACAGCCCTGCGACAATATTGAGAACAGTAGATTTACCACAGCCAGAGTGACCAATAAGGGATATAAATTCGCCTTTTTGAATAGGTAAATTGATATCTTGTAGTGCACGAAATGGTTCATTGTCGGTCTCAAATTCAATGCCGACCGAACTAATAAGCAGATAACTATTATTCATTGATACCTCCTGAAAATATTTTTATCACGACAAAATATAATGGTTTAACGAAGAATGGCTTGTTTGTCCCAGCTGATTCGCCTTTGAAGAGCTAACATGAGACGGTCAAGTAAATAGCCAATTAATCCAATGGCTAATACCGCTACCATAATTCGGCCAAGTGAATTGGATGAACCGTTTTGGAATTCATCCCAAATAAATTTGCCTAGCCCTGGGTTCTGAGCCAGCATTTCTGCTGCGATAAGTACCATCCACCCTGTAGCCAGAGAGAGCCTGAGTCCGGTGAAAATCATAGGAATAGCAGAAGGAATGACAATGGTTCTAACATGTACAGGAGGGGACAATTGAAGTACCCGACTAACGTTTATCAAGTCTCGATCAATACTGGTCACACCAACGGTGGTGTTGATCACTGTTGGCCATAGACAACATAGGGTTACCGTAAACGCTGAGGTGAGAAATGATTTGTCAAAATACGGGTCATCACTGGTGTATAAGGCTGAAACCACCATGGTGACAAGGGGCAACCATGCTAAGGGTGAGACTGGTTTGAATATTTGAATGATAGGGTTGATCGATTGATACACCTTTTCACTCAGGCCGCAGGCTATACCGAGAGGCACGGCGATAAAGGATGCTGCAAAAAAACCGAAAGAAACCGTATAAAGGCTAGTCAGTATTTGGTCAAAAAATGTTGCCTTGCCTGTGTATGTCCGGGTCTTTATTTTTGCATCGGGGTTTTTGGCCAGTTTTTTTGCATTTCGTTCTTCCTGGCGCTCATAAAATGCTTTTTCTTTTACTCGTTCTTGTTTGTGCTCAGCTACTAGACTTTTTGATTGCTCCCATACTTCTGTTGGTCCAGGGAACTGCCCAAGTGACGTGGTTATATTACTGGCAACAGATTGCCAAAGTATCAGGAATATAATGATGCCTGCTAGGGGTAAGGTGACAGCCTTTAATACCTGCCGTAAAAATAATTGTATTTGGTTCATGGAAAATATACTTTTCCATTGCTCATTTCTGAATAAGGCTTTGACTTCAGTCATGATTAAATCCTTTATTCAATAGACGGGCAGGTTAAACCTGCCCGTCTATTTTGTTGACAAAAACAGTCTTGTTTAGCGGTTGTTTAAAGCGTTTCGTCTTTTAGTCCAATGGGGAATTTTTTCAGGTAGGCGTTAGGTTGCTTACCGTCATAAACAATGTCATCAATAAAGTGCTTCTGAGGATCTCGGAAGCCTTCTTCTGAAGAGAATTCAGGGAATTCCGAAGCACTTATATGACCTTCGGTGATGAGCTCCTTAGCTGCTGCGGCATAAATATCAGGACGGTAAACCTGTTTGGCTGTTTCAAAGTACCAGTCATCAGATTTAGGCTCTGAAATTTGTCCCCAACGACGCATTTGAGTCAGGTACCAAACTGCATCAGAGTAATAAGGGTAGGTGGCAAAATAACGGAAGAAGACATTGAAGTCTGGGACTTCACGCTTATCACCTTTTTCATATTCAAAGGTACCGGTCATGCTATTGGCGATAACATCGTAGTCTGCACCGACGTATTCAGGCCGTGAAAGAACTTCAACTGCAGCTGGGCGATTGGCATTATTATTTTCATCGAGCCATTTAGCGGCACGCAATAATGCTTTTACGATTCGTATTGTTGTATTGGGGTATTTCTCAGTGAATTCCTTCGACATACCAAATACTTTTTCTGGATTGTTTTTCCAAATCTCGTAATCGGTCACAACAGGAACACCAATACCTTTAAATACGGCTTGCTGGTTCCAGGGTTCTCCTACGCAGTAACCGTAAATAGTTCCTGCTTCAAGCGTGGCAGGCATTTGTGGTGGTGGTGTTACCGAAAGAAGAACTTCAGCATCGATCAGGCCGCTGGTGTCACCATTATGCGGTGCGTAATAACCGGGGTGGATATTACCCGCTGCGAGCCAGTAGCGAAGTTCATAGTTATGCGTCGACACTGGGAAGACCATACCCATTTTGAAAGCTTTTCCCGCATCGCGGAATTCATCCACAACAGGTTTCAAGGAATCGGCTTTGATCGGGTGCACGGGTTTTCCATTTTCCATGGGCACATGTTGTTTCATTTTTTCCCAGATCTCATTGGAAACGGTAATAGCATTGCCGTTAAGATCCATGCTAAATGGTGTGACGATATGCGCTTTAGTCCCGTATCCGATGGTTGCGGCCAGCGGTTGGCCCGCCAACATGTGGGCACCATCAAGTTTCCCATCAATCACCCCGTCCAACAAAACCTTCCAGTTGGCCTGTGCTTCGATGGTGACATAGAGACCTTCATCTTCGAAATATCCATTTTCATAGGCAATAGCAATAGGCGCCATGTCAGTGAGTTTAATAAACCCAAGCTTCAGTTCATCTTTCTCGGGTTCTCCAACCTCTGAATATCCTACCGTTGCTACTGCAAGAGAGCAGACAGTAAGTGCTGTTTTAAACAGACCCAATTTTTTCCCCTTGGTGTTGCTTGATTTAGCTGAATGTTTGTATCGATAATTATCGCTCATTACTTTTCGCCTTCATGGTTGATCCGTCATAAAAAAAGCCCACCGACACCTTCTGAGGGTGTCGGTGGGCTTCATTACCCTGTGTTAAGTATTACTGGTTTGACATTACTCTGTTACAAGTAAGTACATTCAATATATGTGCCAACATTTATATATAAAATACATGGAGTTACCAAGGGATTTTTAATGTTTTAAATGGGGATGGCACAAAAATGCAGCACGATATAAAAATATTGCTCCGGAATAGAGCAATATTTTTGGTTAGATTTTATTTTTTAATGTGTAGGTATGTTGTGAGTTGTAGCTGACAACATTAAATCTCTTCCCTATTCTATATCACTACTTACTTTATAGGGCAGTCAATGGGAGTTTTGAGGTTTGTAATCTTGGGTTGGAGAGGGGATATTTAAATGCCTAGCAGCCTCACGATAAAGGTCTGTTCGATAGCATTGTTGGCTGAGAGAGCTTATTTTATTTTGTTCTAATATTTTACCGATAAGCGGCTCGGACTCTCTGAGAATCACTTCAGCCTGAGAGCGCCAAGGAAAACCGGCATTGTATTTAGAAAAAACGTGAAAGTTGGGAAATTCTTGCGTACCTTGCGCACGGTTATAGGAAATTTTTCCGGTTAAGGAAGGGCGCAAATAGTGGTCTGGTAAATCGAGGTATTCTTTACGAGAGATAATATTAATGGCTTCATCACGGTTATCCATGTCAGCCAGCCATTGGCAGGTTTCCATGAGTGCCAATCGAAGCCTGAGATGTGTTGCTGGGTTGCGAGTATGCCAACTCTCTAATACACCGAGTACTTTTTCGGGTGCATTGTGCCAAACTTGAAACCCACTGGTTGCGAGAATACCAATGCCGTGATCTACAGCAATACTATTCCAGGGTTCCCCAACACAAAATCCATCTATAACCCCTTGGGCAAGACTATCTACCATTTGTTCTGGTGGTAGTACGATGATTTTCACATCACGGTCTGGGTCAATTCCCCCCGCTTTTAGCCACATTCTTAATAACAGTGTATGAGTTGAAAATTGATGGACCGTGGCGAAGGTGATTTGTTGATCTTTTTTGAGCTCTCCAAGATGGGGGCGGGTACTATCAGTGAAAAAGTTTTGTGGTGAGTGTGGCTTGCCATCATTTGTTGTCTGAGATATTTGTTCCCACAATGTTGGTGAGAGAGTAATACCATTACCGTTAAGTGAGAGCACTAGTCCTGTAATGATAGGAGCCCTTATGCCCGTTGCGCCAAGGGTTGTAATTAGTGGCATAGGGGCGAGCATTTGACAGGCATCAAATATGCCTGCAATGATTTTATCTCGGATGTTGGCCCAAGAAACTTCTCGATTTAGTTCGACAGTAAGACCATATTTCGAAAATAGACCTAGCTCTTTACTGAGAATAAGAGGAGCGCTATCACTAAGGCGCATATACCCAAGCTTGATGTGATATTTCTCAGGAGCAGGTAAGTATGTTTCTATTTTTTTTTGATTCATTTTCGCCCCTCAGCGCCACAGTTTTTTTCTATAATTTTAATCACCGATTTGGCAGCTTGCGGTAAACTTTGATTTGTATCCATAGAAAGTGTTTGTAATGTTTTGTGTGCCTTTTCTTCATCAATTTTGTGCTGATTCATCAGTAATTTTTTAGCCTTTTCTATGACAGACTGTGATTCCAGCTTTATTTGAGCTTCATCCAATGCATTGCGTAATGATTGGTAGTGTCTAAATTGAGCGATGGCTAAATCAATAATCGGTTTTACTCGTTTTGTATTGAGCTCATCCATCAAATAAGCAGTAACGCCGGCATCCACGGCTTCCTTAATGTAGTCAGGGTCATCTTCCCGTATAAACATAATTACAGGTTTTGGATTGTAATGATTCACAACAGATAGGCTTTCCAAAACATCTCGCCCCGGTGACTTGATGTCTATCAATACCAAGTCGGGTTGATGTTGTTCAATTTGAAACAGCAAGCCCGTTGCTGAAGGCAGCCGAGAAAGCACAATAAAACCTGCTGCGGTAAGTTTTTCTTCCACACTTGCGGCTCGTTTAGGTTGGTCATCTACCAACATAATACGTATAGGGTGTTTCTCTGTGGCAGCAGTCATATTGAACTAGGGATTTCTTGTTCTCCTGTCTATAACATTAAGTATTTTTTGTAACTGTCAGGATTATCTGATGAAAAAAGCGGGGCCGGAAAAACTGGATAAGCCGCTAGGCCCCGCATCACTTATACCCTTTTAGAACTTCAGGTTTACAGTAAACCAGAGTTTATCTGTGTCAGTTGATAAGTCTTCTGCATCATATTTGGCGTATTTCAATTGAGCATCAATGTTTTTATTGATGGGATAGGTAACTACGGCATCAAATTCGGTACCGTAATCTGCACTTCCTTCATCTGCAGAAAAGTCGTGGTAAAATATAGCAACGTTGGTAGGGCCGACCTTGGTGGCCACCTTGAAGTAGGTATCTTCGATACCATTGGCAGGTGTTACCAGGAATTTATCTGCCCAGCCTTGGAATTTGTGAAGTGTTGCCAGAGGTGTTCTAAAGGCAAAATTACCACCGTCGCTCCCTAATTGTTCATAACCGGCAGCAAGAGCAACGCCTTTCACCTTATAGCCAAGTTCGGCCATATAGTACTCAGCATCGTAGTCTACGGGGTTATCTTTATAGTCCGACTGAGTTGCTACAGCTGCGGCAATAGATACAGGGCCAATAGCCCCCTTATATTCGATGCCGTACGTTTCTGAAGAGTTGGCTGCTGCGTTATCAAAATCCAGCAGGTAACTGTACAAACCGATGGTATGGCCTTCTGCAGGAGAGAATGACGCGTATATAGCGTGTGAATCGGATTCGTAGCGGCGAGGTTGTCCACCGTTGGTGTCAGGTCCAAAAATACGGTTCACATCCCAGATGTAGCTATAGTCCAGTGAAACTGGGCCTACGGGCAATTGAAGGCGGAATGAATCATAGGTCTGCTCATTTTGACGCCAGCCGACACCACCGATAAAACGTTGCCCTGCATGCAGAATGCGCTGACGACCAGTAATGCCAGTGAAACCGTCACTTTTGTATTTTAAATAGACTTGATTGATATCTGTGCCGTCGGGATCTGCAACAATAGGGTATTCGCCGGCTTTTCCGTTGGATGGTGTGGCGTAATTTTCTCCACCAATATGGCTGACATTATCTACTTCCACCAGTCCCGAGAAGCCTTGGTACGTGGCTGAACTCCACGTGATTCTGGATTTTAGAGTGGATGCATTTGCATCTTTAGCTGAACTATTGTCATCCACATACTCGTAGCGGTAGCGGAGGTTGAATTTTGTAGCACTCTTAGTCAGGATTTCAGAAAAACTGGTTGCTTCATCAGCCATTACCGTCGTGATAGGGCTTATGCCTATGCAAGCAGCTAATGCTGAATATTTGAGATATCGTCTTTTCATATATACACCTTGTATTAAAAATTCCCCAAACTAGAAAATGAAAAAACCCGCCCGCCGGTTGGCGATGGCGGGCTTCGTTACCCAACAGATTACAATGTCACTTTTATCTATACAAAAACTATGCCACTTAAATTAAGTTGTTTTTTTACAACGAGTTATGTTTGTTTCTGGTCCTAATGTTTTTTTGGGTTGTTCTAGCGTGGTGCGGATTGATGGAGTAAATGAAATATTCTGGGGCGGTAATAGCGATATCAGAAATAAACTCGCATTCTAAGTTGTGGTGCAATATCCACAATCCTAACGGGGAGGTGTGTATGTCAAAATGCTCTTCACGCTCAGCTATCATCAAAGAGCTAATCTGAAAGAAGAAAAGGGTCTGTGTGCCTAATTGATGTGGAGTAAAACCAAACACAAGAATAAGTAGGGTCAGGTTGAACCTACTTTTCTTTTTGGTCCCCTCGCAATGATTTTCTGCGAACCCTGCCAGGCCCGGAAGGGAGTAACGATAGTGATTATATCATGTGCCGAGGTGTGGCTGGCAGGGGAAGCCACCAGTTACGGTTTCATTTCTTCTTCAAGTTAGCGGTATACCCCTGTTGCTCGTAATATTTGATTTGATTTGACGCGGAGTCTTCCAAGAAGTCATCAATATCAAGTAGCTCAGCCATGTAAAAGCTGTTAGTTGCATCTTGGTGTTTTTCAAGTTCTTTATAGCAAAGACCTTTGTAAAAATAGTTAACACTTTTGGCTTTACCGAGAAAAAGAACTACGTCCAGAGTATCCAGACATTTCTGATAATCCCAATTGCTGTAGTAAAGAGAGGCCCTTCTTTCAAGGATCTTTCTATAAAAAGGGAGGTGTGAGTTTACAGCTTCATAATTTACTCTGGTTCTGGGTTGATCTCCAAGCTTGTAATATGTATCACCCAATTCCTTCAAAAATAATGAGTGTTGACCATAGTTCATGGCTGCTTCTGCATAAGATATAGCTTTTTCATAATCGCCTTTTCTACGTTGAATGTTAGCCATGTCAGCATATTTACGTCCATATAGAATAGGGAGTAGAGGGTTTTTGTTAATATGATTTTTAGCATTTTCAGCGATGGAATCTAATTCTGAATAACTTCCTCCCCAGCGTGGTAGCAACCTTCCTTGATAAAACCACCTTAAAGTAAAAGACTCTGGACGAATTTTTAGCCCAGCCTCGAAAAATTCCCAGGCTTGGTTTTTGGGGCTGTGATATGAACTACTAATCAAATATAGATACGCATGTAACACATTGGCATCCATAGATAGAACTTTTTTAAAGTCTGTCTGTGCCTGAGTAAAGTTGTAATGCATATTATTAAGTTGATGTTCTGTCGTATCTTTAGCCTTCTTTGATCCTCTCGCGTCCCAGCCTTTGTAGTTGAAATAAATTCCTCTGAGGAGGTAGGGTACATAAGAGTTAGGAAGTGCTTGAGTGAAATGATTGAGATTTTGTTCATATTCAGGATCTAAAGTAACAGAAGCGCTCAGTAATGTTGTTACCTTTTGTTCATAGGCTATATCTTCAAGGTAATACTGATAAAGCTCTCTAATTGTGGCATCAAGTTGAAGATAGTCACCATCTTTCAGTAACGTTCTTATTTGTTTTAATTCTGGCAGTGATGCTTTAGGTATTTGGGTAAGCCTAGTATTAACTTGGGACAATACATTCTGTGGATAATGAGTAGATAGCTGTTGGTTGGATATTGTTTTATTTAATTCGCCTGCTAGTAGATCAAAGGTGGTGTTAGCTACCTCGGTGAGGTGTTGCATCCATACACTCTCACTTGGCCTTAGGGTAATCTCGATATTTGTGCCTGATGAATAAGTAACGGTGATATTGTCTTTTGTAGCGAGACCATCTTTGATTAAAACAGCTCCTTCTTTCTTCGGCTTTTCTTTATCCTCAAGCCAGATATAGTGGTTAGATGCATGGCGAGTGTAATAAGACAAAGAGTTTTCTTTGTCACTAATATCCTTTTGACCCCAAATTCTTGCAGCGGTTGCTTGAGAACATACATCATTAGTGCAACGATGTATTCTCAGTTGTTCATTGGCTTGGATATTAAAAATTTTGACATCGATGACCTCACCTTCAATCAGAGGCCGATTCATCATGATGCTTTTTTTGTAGTTCTTTTCAACAAAAAAAGCGTTATCAGAGGTGTTTTGGTTTACAAGAAATATTACGACTCCAATAAGAATCAGAACAAATGGTAGTCTGACGCGGGTCTTTTTTTCAACGGTGGTGATCCCTTCCATTTTCTTCTTTCCTTGATCTGTAGCTAATAGTTTGAATACCTAAACTGTGTTAATTGTTACATAATCTTAGGAGCTCATCTATTTCTACTGTCTTTAGCACGCAATGTGGGATAGTGGTTTTACCCTTCTGGGCAGAATTTATTGTCAATAGCGTAATTGCTTAGGTATCTTATGTGGCTACCACGATTATA
>JAGPWA010000077.1 GCA_018066715.1 Porticoccus sp.
TATCCAAAGTGCACAGGCACGGAAGTTCTGATTTTTAAGATTAAAATCAATGTTATAGATAAAAAAGGTGGTTTTCATAACAGATAGTTAGTGCCTCCCTGTGGTTTTCTACGCCATTCCCTTTGGCCTACTATCATATTCCTGTATCCATAAATATCAAGGACTTACGTTTTTACATTCGTAGATATAGTGCCATTGGCCGCTGATCTTGGGAATTTTCTTTCTACCAAATCCCCAGAATACTGTATCTACATACAGCCTCAAGGCTTTCGACATGGATGACATCAGACATAGATTACCCGTTAACTCACCACGCTTTCTTGATCAACTCAGACACCACATAAGATCATCTGGATTAGCATACCGCACGGAACAGACCTATATACATTAGCCAAAACTCACCGAAGGTTGCCCCGTTGTTTATAGCCGTGACGAAATATCGGCCATTCTTTCACAACTCCGTGGTGTGCATCGGCTTCAAGTTGAATTGATGTACGGAACAGGTCTACGTAGTGCAGAGTTACTATCGTTAAGAATAAAAGACATAGACTTTGGGAGTAATAACATCGTTGTAAGAAGCGGCAAAGGTAATAAAGACCGGACAACTATGCTACCTATGCGGTTGATCCCTGCTCTTGAGCGCCAAATTGATCGAGTGAAAGAATTACATACTCATGATTTAGAAGATGGCTTTGGTGAAGTTTATTTGCCAGATGCTTTAAGCAGAAAATACCCAAGTGCCGCAAAACAAACTGCATGGCAGTTTTTGTTTCCGTCAACAAAAATTGGCCGTGATCCAAGATCAGGCGTATTACGACGCCACCACTTACACCCATCGGCTCTGAGAAAACAAGTAGCAGGAGCCGTTCGAGAAGCAGGGATAAACAAACCGGCAAGATCTCATAGCTTTCGGCACAGTTTTGCGACTCACTTGTTAGAGTCGAGTTACGATTTACGATTTACGAACGATACAAGAGCTATTAGGGCATTCCGACATAACCACTACCGAAATATATACTCATGTGGTTAATCGCGAAGACAAAGGTAGAGAAGGCCGGAGGAGTGATTGTAAAGCCACTATTTTTCTTCCCCGGTGGTCGTCGTTTTCACTTTTTGGAACCTAGTGGTAATGAGCTTGCAGTCTGGTCCGATAATAGCGTCTGATCCAATTCAAACAGGGTCGCGGCACCCATTAAACAACAAGGCTCCTGTTCGACTGGTATTTATCGCAATGTTAGCTATCATGTGCGCCTTAATGCGGGGTTAACTCAGTTGGTAGAGTGTCAGCTTCCCAAGCTGAATGTCGCGAGTTCGAATCTCGTACTCCGCTCCATTTTTATAATGTATCCCCTAGTATCGGGTGAGCCTCGTGAAATCTCACTGAGTGTGTGGCTGATGCGATAGGTAATGATTTTTCACTTTTTAGATAGGCGTTGTAATGCAGATTGTGATCAAAATAGTTCGCTGGGTTGTAGGCTCACTCATTTTATTCTTTAACTGGGTGTTCACCCCCAGAAGTATTAAGAGAGAAACGGCATTACAGGCAACCATCGACCAGCAGACTGCCGGGTTGTCATTGTATCAATACCCTGCCTGCCCTTTCTGCGTCAAAGTTCGCCGGGCAATGAAGCGGAATAGCTTAAACATCCAAACCGTCGATGCAAAACGCTGTGAAACCAGTAAAAAAGAGTTGGTAGAGGGCGGAGGGAAACTCAAAGTGCCGTGCCTGAGAGTTGAAGAGAATACTGGTGAGGTTCGCTGGATGTATGAATCTTCCGAGATTATTAGCTATCTGGAAGATAAAGTATCTGTACTACAAGCGGCATAACAACCTAAGCCCTTAAGGTCAAAAAAGCTCCGGAAGGAACTCAGGGGCTTTCTTTCTCCATTAAAACCCCACCCCTATACACACTATTGCAACGTTTGCATTCATATTCAGGAAGCTGGCACTGAAGCCTGTGGTTTTCTTCCAATGCGGGAGCGTTACACATGGGACACGTGACTTTCACTTTTTTATCGACGAGCTCGACCAGTTTCTTACCCAGAAAATAAGCCGCTAATAGGGCAAGGCTAGCCGCAAGAAATATTGTGACGGTTGTAGTAAGGCGCACTTCAGTCACAGTATAGTCAGCCACAGCATAAAGAGTGGTTCCAATGCTAAGACCAACAAAACCAGCGATAAGATAAGCCAACAGGATGTACCGCATCCTTCGAGCTTCTGCCGCTTTTAGGTTCTGAAAACTCCGCATGATTAGCTACTTAATAACAGGCTAGAAAACCACTTATTTCATAAGTCGCTGCTCTAAAAATGCAACAGCAAGGGAAAATCCTGCATCTGCTGATTTATTAATCCAAGTATCGGCCACGGCATCATTCCTTTCTACGCCCAGCCCGTTATAGTACAAACTTCCCAGTCCATACATTGCCGGAGCGTGGCCTTTGTTTGCTGCTTGCTCATACCATTTGGCCGCTACAGAAAAGTCCTTTGCCACACCTTCACCAGATTGATAGGCTGAGGCTGTATAAAACATGGCATTGATGTGCCCCTGCTCCGCTGCTTTTTCATAGTACTCAAGGGCTTTTTCTGGATTTTTGTCAGTACCCCACCCTTCTTTGTACAGAATCGCAACACCATACTGAGCTTCTGCATCACCCTGTTCTGCCAATGGCGATAGAATGGCGAACCCCTCTTCCAGTTTTCCACTTCTAACAGCCTCATATCCCTCCTCAAGCGTACTGGCGAATGAAACTGAGGCTAACATCAGTCCAAAAAAGAGGCTTAAATATTTCATAGATAGTCCTTATAACTTAATCACAAACATACACACAGCATGTCCGACTTATCACTGTAACCACCGTATAAAAAATCAGTAGTACTTTGATTTTATGGAGCTTTTATAGAATTTACTACTCGTAGACAGCGAGCAACTCATCTCTATCGGAGCCCTATGTTTACCCAAGCATTACATGTATTCAAAGGGTGCCGAAGTATATTCCTATTACAAATCACTGAAAAGTGAACCCTGCAAGCAGGGCAATACTGATAAATGACAAACCACATCAAAATAAATACCCAGCAGAGTTCTTGTTGATCTATGACCAACAACAGGTAACTTTCGTTCAAAACCCGTAGTTTATCTCCGGTTTTCCAGTTAGATTAAGCCCTTGTATCTGTCTTAAAGCGACATTGTCTTAAACCTTATAGAGCACAAATGATTCGACCTATGGATAACACACAGTTTTTTTACCGTACGGCTATTTTCACCCGCAAAGATAATCAGGTCGCCTTGGCAGACATTCACCAACCTGAAACCACCTCTCCTCTGGATGAATGGATGGGTATTGTCGTATCACTCGCAGACGGCAAACATACTATTCAGGAGTTGCTGGACTACATCGGTAGCCGATATCAACAAGCACCCACTAATATGGAAGAAACACTCCACTCGGTGATTGAGCGACTGCATGATGGCAAGATTGTCCAACTGAGCGAAAATGAAGTGGATTTACCCTATTATTTGGCATCGCCCATTGAAGAGCTGGATATCGAAAAAGCGATCGATTTAATCCAAAAAGATGGCTACGAACAGCCTTAGTTAAGGCTACTACTAAAACTGGACGATTACGCTGTGACAACTGAATACTGTGACGAGGTGATCACTGATGTTGTAATCGTTGGAGCGGGGCTCTCCGGTATCGGCGCGGCCTACCACTTAAAGAACAACTGCCCTGATAAAAGTTACATTATCCTCGAAGGCCGGGACACCATGGGCGGTACCTGGGATCTATTCCGCTATCCAGGTATTCGATCCGACAGCGACATGCATACTCTGGGTTATCGCTTCAAACCCTGGCGCGAAGAGAAGGCTATTGCTGACGGCCCCTCCATTCTCAATTACCTAAAAGAAACGGCCACAGAAAACAACATCGATCAACACATCCGCTATGGTCGCCGTGTAACCAAGGCTTCCTGGTCCAGTGAAGACGCATGGTGGACAGTCGAAACCTTATGCACGGACACAGGTGATATTGCCCGGTTCAAATGCAACTTTTTATTGATGTGTGCGGGTTACTACAGTTATGAAGGCGGCCACACTCCCAGCTTTAGTGGTCGGGAGCGTTTTAAGGGGCCGATCGTTCACCCCCAGGAATGGCCCGCAAATTTTGACTATAGCGGCAAAAAAATTGTTGTTATAGGCTCAGGTGCAACGGCAGTAACACTGGTGCCAGAGTTAGCTAAAAAAGCCGACCATGTGGTGATGCTACAGCGCTCACCGACTTACTTTTTGTCACTCCCAGACAAAGATGTGATGGCTAACTTTCTACGTAAAGTACTGCCAGAAAAAGCCGCTTATACACTCACCCGCTGGAAGAATATTTTTCGCCAACAATTGCTTTATCACCTCACGCGCACTCGCCCAGAAAAGATCAAACGATTCTTGCTAAAAATGGTGCGAAAAGAACTGGGCAATGACTATGACATAGACACCCACTTCACACCGAGCTACAACCCTTGGGACCAACGTCTTTGTATCGTGCCGAACAATGACCTTTTTAAAGCTCTCAAGTCGGGACGAGCTTCTGTGGTAACTGGCCATATCGACAGATTCAATGAGGAAGGTGTTGAGCTAACCTCCGAAGAAACTGTTGAGGCGGATATTGTCGTCACTGCAACAGGGCTTAACCTTGTTGTACTTGGTGGAACAGAGTTCGATGTTGACGGAAAAACTGTCGAATTTCCCAGTACCTATACCTACAAAGGCATGATGTGTTCAGGGGTACCCAACCTGATATCGACCTTTGGATATATCAACGCGTCTTGGACACTGCATGCTGATCTCATCGCAGAGTATGCCTGTAAGCTCATTAACCACATGGATAAAACCGGTCTTCGCCAATGTACACCTCAGCTGCGCGACGAAGACCAAGATATGCCAGAGCGCCCTTGGATTGAGGGGTTTTCTTCAGGCTACATTCAACGGGCCTTACACTTGTTGCCGAAACAAGGAAGTCATGAGCCGTGGACCAATCCGCAAGACTACAAAAAAGATAAGAAAACACTGCGTAAAGACCCCATCGAAGACGGAGTCTTGATCTTCAGTAATCCCCGCTCATAACAAATTAATTTATCCAAAAAACTGTTTAGTACTTATTGATTTCAGGGAAGACTCGCCTCTCTTATCTGACATACTCTTCACCATGTAATAATCTGTGTACTTTTGTACTGAAACATTTCTGTCACCTATGATTCAAAAAGCTGTCATAAAACAGCGATAAGCTGGCTAGACAATGGAGGCCACTAGCCCATGCTCAACGTAGAAACATTTATTCAGGATAAGTACCCCGGCTTTTACCAGCGACACCCGCGGCTGGTACAGCCTTTAATCCGTGTGCTACGGATGCTGTTTCGAGAAAAAAACTTCCAGCAGTTTGCAGCAGATTACCCTCACCTAGAAGGGTTTGATTTCGTTGAGCAGGTGCTGGATTATTTCAATTTTCGCTACACCATTCGTGACCATGAACGCTTGCGAATCCCCGCTCAAGGCCGGGTTGTTATTATTGCTAATCACCCCATTGGCTCCCTAGATGGTTTGGCTTTACTGAAGCTGGTGAGAGAAACACGCCCAGACGTGAAAGTGGTGGCCAATGAACTGCTCTATACACTGAAGCCGTTACACAATCTGTTGTTACCCGTGGACAATATGGGTGGAAGTACCAGCCGCCAAAATCTCACCGCTATTCGCACGCACCTGAATAATGATGGTGCGATTATCATCTTTCCCGCCGGAGAGGTTTCACGTCTGAGTCCACAGGGTATTCGCGATGGTGACTGGCGTAGTGGTTTTCTCCGTATGGCCATTCACAACAAGTCCCCCATTCTTCCAGTTTTTGTGGATGGCCGTAATTCTGTGCTGTTTTACAGTGTGTCGCTGGTGGCCAAACCACTTTCGACCCTGTTGTTAGTGAGGGAAATGTTTAAGCAAGCCCAGAATTGTGTAGATATCCGGGTGGGAGAGCTGATCAGTTATGACAGCTACCAAAAAATTAATGTATCACTGAAAGAAAAGGCCAAATTATTTAAACGTCACTTGTACCGAGTTGGCCAAAATAGAACGGGCATTTTTGGCACAGTGACGGCCATTGCCCACCCTGAAAATCGGGCCCTGCTGAAGACTGAAGTAAAACAGTGTGAGCTGCTGGGTAAAACGGGCGATGGAAAACAGATTTACCTGTATCGGTATCAACCCGATTCACTCATCATTCGTGAAATCGGTAGATTGCGGGAAATTTCTTTCCGTGCTGTAGGAGAAGGTACGGGAAACCGGCGAGACCTCGACCGTTACGATCACCACTATTTCCACCTAATCCTGTGGGATAACGAAGAACTTGAAATTGCGGGCGCTTATCGGTTTTGTGATACATCGCCCTGTGCAGATACCCTTGGTAAGGACCACCTCTACTCCAGTGAATTATTTAACTACACCCCCCTAATGAAGCCCTATTTAAAGCGGGGGCTGGAATTGGGGCGAAGCTTTGTCCAACCCAAATACTGGGGACGTCGCAGTCTGGACTACCTGTGGTATGGCATTGGCGCCTTTCTTCGCAATAACCCCCAATACCGCTACCTGTTCGGCCCGGTAACCCTGAGTAACACCTATCCCAAGCAGGCCATGGAGATGTTGATTTATTTCTACAGCCAACACCACCCAAGTCGCCAAAAGCTGGTAGAGCCCTTACTGCCCTATCAAATCAGTCCTGAGCGAAATAGAGAACTGGCTGAAAAATTCCCTGGTGTGGATCAAAAGGCTGAATTTGCACAATTAAAAAGTGAGCTGGCTCATATGAACCTGAGTGTCCCAACCCTTTATAAGCAATACACCGAGGTCTGCGAACCTGGCGGTGTACAATTTGCCGGTTTCAATATCGATGCTAACTTTGCCAACTGTGTTGATGGGCTCATCATTGTTGACCTGAACCAACTGAAACAGTCTAAACGCGAACGATATTTAAACTCACCCGACTGATGGTCGCTGCCCGTCCACGCCCCTAGTCAGAAAACCCTGAATCACATTCTCTGTCACGAGGACACCTGCCACCGGTCGGTGTACAATGTCGGCCTCTAAAAACTGGCTTTAGGGCTTACTATTAGGACTTAAGTTAGAACTATGGCAGGCAACAATACGGCTATGACAGACGACAAAACCACTGATTTCGGTTTCAAAACCGTTCCCGTTGAGGAAAAAGCCTCCCGAGTAGCGGATGTTTTCCATTCAGTAGCAGGCAAATACGACCTGATGAACGACCTGATGTCCGGTGGTGTTCATCGCCTCTGGAAACGCTACACCATTGAACTTTCTGGTGTAAGACGTGGGCATCGAGTGCTTGATATTGCAGGTGGTACCGGTGACCTTACCGCCAAGTTCTCCAAGTTGGTGGGGCCAACCGGTGAAGTGGTCCTGGCAGATATCAATGATTCTATGTTGAAAGTCGGTCGCGACAAACTGGTAGATAACGGTGTTGCCGGCAATGTGCGTTACGCCCAAGCCGATGCCCAATACCTACCCTTCCCGGACAATACCTTTGACTGCATCACCATTGCCTTTGGTCTACGTAATGTCACTGATAAAGATTTGGCACTTCGCTCCATGCATCGGATTCTAAAACCCGGTGGTCGTTTATTGGTTCTGGAATTTTCAAAGCCGTCTAATGGTCTGCTCAAAAAAGCCTACGACTTCTACTCCTTTAACCTGCTCCCAAAAATTGGTGGGCTGGTGGCCAACGATACCGAGAGCTACCAATACCTAGCTGAGTCCATTCGCATGCACCCCGATCAGGAAACCCTGAAGGGCATGATGGATGAAGCAGGCTTTGTGAATACGGAATACCACAATATGACGGGTGGTATTGTTGCCCTGCACCGGGGTTTCAAAGCTTGATTTTTGATTTCCTCTCAAACAACCCGTTAAAGGCACTGCAAAGCACCGCCTTAATGGGTGTTGAAGCCGCCATTAATAAGGCGCTGGAATATGACCCGGCCACACAAAATGCCATTGGTGAACTAGCCGGTAAAGTATTGGCGGTAGAGTGCACGCTCCCCCCCCTGACCTTTTATGCCATACACAGTGAAAAAGACATCACCTTGATGGCCCAGTATGAAGGCGAACCAGACACCACCTTACGAGGCAGCGCCCTATCACTGGCTTCACTGGCCACTGACGGTCAGGACCGCGTGTCCTTTTTCGATACCGGTGTTGAAGTTCGCGGAGATCATGATCTACTCCGTCAAATTAAGAAGATTTTAAAAAACCTGGAGGTGGACTGGGAAGCAGCATTGGCTCAGTTAATTGGCGACGTACCCGCCCACTTGGTTGGTGAAGCCCTGCGCTCCTCGGCCAATTGGCAACAACATGTGGCTGAACGAGCCAGTACTGCTGCCGCAGAATTCAGTCAGGAAGAAGTCCGCCTGACCCCCAGCCGAAGTGAAGTGGATAACTTTACAACTGAAGTTAAACACATGGCCAATGACGTGGATCGGTTGGCTGCACGGATCAATAAATTGAAAGTCGAATTAAAGGTCCAGTTGGATAAGCAAAGTACTAATAAACCCGGTACGAACAAACAAGAAAACAAGGATAGCTGAGCGTGTCACGAATTCACCGACTTGCCACCATTATCCGAATTGCCACCCGCTATCGGTTGGATACATTTCTCGATCAAGAGAAATTACCCCGAAGTGCTAGGCTGCTCCTCAAAGCCAATAAATTATTACCTGCGCCAAAACAACCACGCGGGGAACGGCTCCGCTGCGCCCTCGAAGATCTCGGCCCTATTTTCATAAAATTTGGGCAACTACTCTCTACCCGACCAGATTTGATTCCCGCAGACATTTGTAACGAGCTGGATCACCTGCAAGACAATGTCCCACCCTTCGACAAAGATCAATTTGTCGCTATTGTAGAAGAGGCCTTGGGCGACAGTATCGACAACCTGTTTCTACAATTTGACCGTGAGCCGCTGGCCTCTGCTTCGGTAGCTCAGGTCCATGCAGCTGTGCTACCCGATGGCCATGAAGTGGTTGTGAAAGCCATTCGACCCGGTATTGAAAAAACTATTGAGCAAGACATCAAGCTGATGTTCTCCATGGCCAAGTGGCTGGAAGCCAATACTATCGATGGTCGCAGGATGCGCTTAACCGAGGTAGTTAGCGACTATCGAAACACCATCTTTGATGAGCTAAACCTACAGCGTGAAGCTGGCAACGCCTCCATGTTGCGGCGTAATTTTGATGGCTCACCCATGCTCTATGTGCCACAGATTCATTGGTCACACACCAATGAAAAAGTGATGGTTATGGAGCGTATTTATGGCATCCCCGTCACCGATATAGACACCCTGCAACAACACAACACCAACTTCAAAGTACTGGCCGAGCGTGGTGTGGAAATTTTCTTCACCCAGGTGTTCGAACACAACTTCTTTCATGCCGACATGCACCCCGGCAATATCTTTGTCGATGCCACAGAGCCTGACCAGCCGAAATATCTGGCTGTGGACTGCGCCATTATTGGCACTCTGACCGAGGCTGATCAGTATTATCTGGCCCGCAACCTACTGGCCATTTTTCGCCGTGACTATCGTCAGGTCGCTGAGCTCCATGTACTGTCCGGCTGGGTACCTGAAAACACCAATGTGGGTGACTTTACCTCGGCCATTCGCACCGTTTGTGAACCTATCTTTGAGCGACCCCTGCGAGAGATATCTTTCGGGTTACTACTGGTTAGCCTGTTCCGTACTGCCCGCCGTTTTGATATGGAAGTACAACCATCGCTGGTACTACTACAAAAAACCTTACTCAATATCGAAGGTTTGGGACGGCAGCTCTACCCGGATCTTGACTTATGGGCGACCGCTCACCCATTTTTGGAACGTTGGCTGAAGGAACGCTTCAAACCCAATGCCCTGATGGAACAGCTCAAACGCCATGGCCCAGAGTGGCTGGAACAGTTCCCCCAGATTCCCCAGCTGGTCTTTCAAACCCTCGAAAAGCTTCAGGCAAGTGACCAAAAATCTCGCCCTGCGGTGAAAAATAGTCCTGCCGTCGCACCAAAAAGCCGGTTAAAAACCTGGGCTGGTGCCGCACTGATAGGTGCAGGTTTGGGTATTGCCTTTCCACACTGGGCAGAAACGGCCCAACAAATGCCCATCAGCAGTCTGATTCTGGCCGGTTTGGGCATGCTAATGTTGATGCTGAGATAAACACTCCGACCCCAGTCATCACAGAACCTCAACGACCAAACTGCCAAAATTCATATTGCCCCTATAATTATTGCCCCCATAGCCATAACTGTCATAATGTCGCCCATGACTGACTTTCTCGATGAAATCACCTGGAATGAAGACGGGTTACTCCCTGCTGTGGCACAAGATGCAGACACTGGCAGGGTATTAATGGTGGCTTGGATGAATCGAGAAGCACTGTCACTCACCGCAAAAGAACGCAGGGCTGTCTATTGGTCTCGTTCGCGCAAAAAAATATGGCGTAAAGGTGAAGAATCCGGCCATGTTCAACAGGTAAAAGAAGTCCGCCTTGACTGCGACGCTGACGTGATCGTGCTACAAATTGAGCAGATAGGCGGTATCGCCTGTCACACTGGTAGAGAATCCTGTTTTTACCGGGTACTACGCGATGGTGAATGGCATACCGTCGACCCAGTCCTGAAAAACCCCGGGGACATTTATTCATGAGAAAAGAAGCGTATTCATGAGCGATAATGTATTAAATAAGCTGTGTGAAGTACTTGAAGCCCGCAGGCAATCCTCACCAGAGGAATCCTATGTTTCCAGCCTCCATCACAAAGGATTAAATAAAATCCTTGAGAAAGTGGGTGAAGAGAGCATTGAAACCATTCTGGCAGCACGTGACGCCGAACTCAGTGGTGAAACGGACAAGCTGATTTATGAAACCGCTGATTTATGGTTTCACTCATTAGTGATGCTCTCGCACTTGGGTGAGAATGCACAATCCGTATTAGATGAACTGGAGCGCCGGTTTGATTTATCCGGCCTTGAAGAAAAGGCCCAGCGCGACCACACTTAAATAAACTAATTCATGTAAATGTCATGTAGTTTCAGTGACGTAAAAAAGAGACAGACTTATGGGCTTTGGCTGGCAGGAATTATTAATTATTCTAGTGATTGTTGCGCTAATTTTTGGCACCAAGAAATTACGCAATATTGGCTCCGACATCGGCGGCGCTGTAAAAGGCTTCAAGGAATCCTCATCTAACGATGAGTCTGATGAAAAATCTGAAGATGCATCCTCCGATACCTCCGATATGACTG
>JAGPWA010000081.1 GCA_018066715.1 Porticoccus sp.
GACATCAGCCTCATACTCAGAGCCATCTGCTTCAATATAGTGAATGATTGGCACAGCCTTATCCCCTTTAATCAACGACACTTTTGTCACTATAAACGTTATCGATCGAGCTACTCAATCTACAATCCACCCAACGAGCAATCCGATAATTGCGAATATCTCTCGTCACTGCGGTAATAGCAAACATCTTATCCATAGTAGCTTTAATAGTGATCCCTCTACCCATAAATCATTTTATGTAAAATAATTACATTTACTAAAAACGCATATACAAGACATATAAATCTATACTAAACATCGCATTAAGATAGTTTATTAAAGTTATTTATGTAAATAACCCCTCCTGATAAAAAGAGGGATTTCTATTGATAACTCAATATTATGTATATAAACTACACGACCTATTCAGCCAGTGCTACCCAGTAATTCACATGGAAATTACTCCCTAGGTCACGGTAGAATAGCCGGCCTGCCAGGGGCACCATGAGACACGCCCCCACACCACCCCAACAAGTTATTTATGAGAAGCAATAATGGTTGACTCATTTAAAGAAAGCGCTCTTCGTTATCACATGGAACCCACGCCAGGAAAACTGGAAATTCGGCCCACCAAGCCGCTGGCCAACGCACGGGACCTGTCCGAAGCCTACTCCCCTGGCGTAGCCTACGCCTGCGGAATGATTGTAAAAAATCCAACGGATGTGGCCCGCGTTACCGCGCGAGGAAACCTTGTAGGCGTGGTGACCAACGGTACTGCCGTTTTGGGCCTTGGAGACATAGGCCCTCTAGCATCGAAACCGGTCATGGAAGGCAAGGCTGTATTATTTAAAAAGTTTGCCAATATTGATGTTTTCGACATTGAACTGGACGAAACCGATGTAGACAAGCTGGTCGACATCATTGCATCACTAGAACCTACCTTTGGCGGTATTAACCTGGAAGATATTAAAGCACCTGAGTGCTTTATGGTTGAACAAAAATTACGCGAAAGAATGAATATACCGGTTTTTCATGATGACCAGCATGGAACCGCTATTGTTTCCGCTGCTGCCGTATATAACGGCCTACGGATCGTAGAAAAAAATATTGAAGACATAAAACTGGTGGTCACCGGTGCCGGCGCAGCAAGTATCGCTTGTGTAGACCTACTGGTAAGCATGGGGCTACGCAAGGAAAATGTCCGCATGATCGACCGTACCGGGGTTATATACAAAGGCCGAGAGGCCGGTATGAACCCCTGGAAAGAAGGTTACGCTGTAGAAACCACTGATCGCACTCTGGACGACGCCATTGATGGTGCCGATCTGTTTCTGGGCTTATCCGGCCCCGGAATTCTCAAGGCTGAGATGGTGAAGAAAATGGCAGCCAACCCACTGATTTTGGCCATGTCGAACCCAACGCCTGAAATCATGCCAGAGCTGGCCAAAGCCGCCAGACCTGATGCCATTATCGCTACCGGCCGCTCCGATTACCCAAACCAAGTTAACAACGTACTCTGCTTCCCCTTTATATTCCGTGGCGCCCTTGATTGTGGAGCCACCGTCATCAACGATGAAATGAAACAAGCGTGTGTTAAAGCCATCGCCGATCTGGCCCACAGGGAAACCTCACAAGTTGTCGCTGAAGCCTATGCAGACGAAGAGCTTAAATTTGGGCCTGACTACCTGATTCCCAAACCTTTTGACCCCCGCCTCATCGAAGAAGTACCACTCGCTGTAGTCAAAGCCGCCATGGACAGTGGTGTTGCAACTCGACCCATTGAGGATATGGAAGCCTACCGCAACAAACTGCACTCCTATGTCAGCCGTAGTCGTCTGTTTATGCAGCCAATGATTGAACTGGCACGAAAAAACCCACCTCGTATTGCTTACGCTGAAGGGGAAAATGACGACGTACTGCATTCAATGCAGGGAATTATTGACGAAAAGGTTGCTAAACCCATTTTGATCGGTCGCCCAGCCGTTATTAAACGCAAAATTGAAGAAATGAGACTGAGGGTTCGTCCAGGCATCGACCTGGAAATCTTCGACCCTGAAGAGGGCGATCACCACGAAAACTATTGGCAGCATTACCACCAACGTGTGGGTCGCTCTGGTGTTTCTGTCGAGGCCGCCCAAAATGCCATTCACAACAACAACACTGTACTGGCTGCCATCATGGTGGCGCTTGGCGATGCTGACGGACTGATCTGCGGCAAAGTAGGTCGCTACGATGAACACCTTAAAAACATCCAAAGCATTATTCCTCCCAGCAATGCAGACAGCCATGTATCGTCTATCTGTGTACTGCTACTGGAGGATGGCCCACTATTTCTGGCTGACCCCTTTGTGAATGTTGACCCTTCTGAAGAACAGATTGTTAATATAGCCAACGATGCAATTCACTTTGCGAAGAGTTTTGGCATCAAACCCAAGGTGGCATTACTCTCTCACTCCAACTTTGGCACTTACGATGATGAGTCTGCCCACAAGATGAAACGGGCCTCCGAACGGTTGCGTCATCAATTACCCGAGATACAAATCGAAGGTGAAATGCATGCCATGTCGGCACTCAATGAAACACTTCGTCAAAGCATCTGCAAAGATACCAATCTCAACGGTCGTGCCAATGTACTGATTATGCCCAATATGGATGCCGCCAGTATTGCCCTGGGGTTAATCCGCTCACTAACTAATGCTCGCTTAGTCGGTCCGTTCCTCTACGGCCTCGAGAAACCAGCACACATTTTGATCCCCTCTGTTTCTGGTAGAGGAATACTCAACATGACAGCAAAGATCGGTACCGATATTCACGCAAAATCCGAACAAAGCTAACCAGAAAATAAGCATTAAAAAACGCGGCAAATGCCGCGTTTTTTAATGCCTGGTCATTTATATCTACACAAAACAACCATCTGCTTAAAACTATCACTCAATAATGAGGCGGCCTTTCATCTACCCCATCACCTTCAGGTAGATCATTATCCAATTCTTTCACTCGGGTCACCAAAAGCCCATATTTAACCAAAAGCGCATCTATCTGATCCTGCTGCCTGCAAATCACATCGTTCAACTGCTGAATCGTATCTTCTTGGTATGCCAATTTGGTTTCTACTTCGACCAGACGATCATCATCCATAGCCTTCTCTTTTCCTTCAAAAGATGAGCGTACATTTTAGCACCAAACATTCTTCTCCAAACATTCTTCTCCAAACAATAGCACCCAAGAAAAAGCCGCAGGAGTTTACACACCTGCGGCTCATCGATTTGACAGTTACTTACTTACAGTGCATCGATACTTACAACGAATCAGAGTTTTCTGCCAAGTACGAAGCGACACCATCGGGTGAAGCGTCCATACCTTTGTCTCCTTCTTTCCAACCAGCAGGGCAAACTTCACCGTGTTGTTGATGGAAGCTCAATGCGTCAATCATACGCAGCATTTCATCGATGTTACGACCCAGAGGCAAATCATTGACCACCTGGTGACGAACAACGCCCTCTTCATCAATCAAGAACGAACCACGGAAGGCTACGCCTGCCGCATCGAACTCAACATCATAGGCCTGACAAATTTCATGCTTCATATCCGCTACCAGTGGATATCTCACTGGACCAATACCGCCATCATTAATGGCTGTATTACGCCACGCGTTGTGGGTAAAGACGGAATCAATAGAAACGCCAATTACTTCAACACCACGCTTCTGAAAATCTTCGATACGATGATCAAATGCAATCAATTCTGAAGGGCAAACAAACGTGAAATCCAGGGGGTAGAAGAAAACAACGGCTTTTTTTCCCTTGATAGTGGCTGACAGGTTGAACCCATCAACAATCTCACCATTACCCAACACGGCACCAGAGGTGAAATCCGGGGCCGGCTTACCTACTAATACTCCCATGTGTAACTCCTTAATTTAGTCAATTTTTCAAAATAGGTCAGGGCAAAAAAAGTCCCCACCTTCAAATTCTGGATAACCAATGTCACACAATGGACTCGAGCTGTCCCATTGTAATTAGCTATAGCCGTAATTAGTTACTTAAAAGTAAATGGCATCTAATGCCTAGTGGATGCAATAGGCTATTCCGCAGCACCCTGAGTTGCTTCTTTGACCAGCGATATCAACTCACCTTTGGCATGCATATCAGTCACAATGTCACAACCGCCTATTAACTCACCATTGACCCACAACTGGGGAAATGTCGGCCAGTTTGCAAATTTTGGCAGATTCGCGCGAATCTCAGGATTGGAAAGTATATCCACATAAGCAAAGCGTTCGCCGCAGGATGTTAGCGCCTCGATAGTCCTCGCAGAAAAACCGCACTGGGGCTGATTCGGAGAGCCTTTCATGTACAGAATAACCGGATTGCCTTCTACCTGCTCTCGAATGGTTTCCATAATATCCATCAATTCATACCTCTGTAGTAATAATAGTCGACTATAAAGGTCAACTATTTTACTCCTATACCCGTCCGGCTAAAACCATTTCACTGAAAAATCTACCATCAATTTACAAATATCATGCTCTAACTATGATCTAACTATGATCTAAGTCAAATGCAAATGAGAATGGTTTGCATTTGCATTTGAGAATCCCTATAGTGTCGCCTCACCATTACCCATACAGACCTTATGGAGATTAGAACGGCATGTACAAGAAGCTTTTAGCCACCATCATCGGCCTCAACATTGCTGTTGCGGCACAAGCAACACCAAGTTTAGAGGAAATGTGGATATTGATTCAGCAACAACAAGCTGAGATAACCCTGCTGAAAACTGAGTTAAGCTCCACTGAAGAACGAATCACTCAAACAGAAGTTAAAACTGAAGCCACGTTTGCC
>JAGPWA010000102.1 GCA_018066715.1 Porticoccus sp.
CACAGTGGTTGCAGCCGCTTCAGAAGAGGGTGGTGTGGTGACCAATGGTATGTCGCAATACTCGCGTAACGAGCGTAATGCCAATTCAGCTATTGTCGTGGGTATCGAACCTGAGAAAGATTACCCCGAACACCCCCTGGCCGGAATTGACCTGCAACGTGAATTAGAAGTTCTGGCCTATCAACTGGGTGGTGAAAACTATTATGCTCCCGCCCAACTTGTGGGTGACTTTTTAGAGGGTAGGCCGTCCACCACATTAGGCTCTGTTACGCCGTCTTATACTCCGGGTGTGACCTTGGGCGATTTAAGTCAAGCATTGCCTGAATTTGCTATAGCCGCCATCCGTGAAGCAATTCCAGAGTTTGAGAAGAAAATTAAAGGATTTTCTATGGCGGATGCCGTGTTAACGGGTGTAGAAACCAGAACATCAGCACCTATTTGTATCAAACGTGGAAAAGATTTCCAAAATATCAATACTAGAGGCTTATACCCTGCGGGTGAAGGCGCTGGTTATGCCGGAGGTATATTGTCCGCCGGGATAGATGGTATTAAAGTCGCTGAAGCCGTAGCGCTGGATATATTGAAACAGGCATAACGAATTTATTGATTAATACTGGTACCTAATGCCACTGCCGGGGATCGGCCTGGTAGTACTCTTGTAGCTCTTCGTACAGCTTTGGATGCTTTTTGGAGAGCTGCAGAGGTTTCTCAAAAAATGTTTCCGTGGCAACGGCAAAGAATTCTGCTGGGTTAGTTGCGCCATATTCGTCCATCGTCGTTTTATGATGTCGCAAGCTGGCCCATTTCAGTTTTTCAAATTCGCTGGATAAAACCTTAGCCCAAGAGCTGTAGCAATTGCGGCGCAGTGGAGGTGCCCCATTGGTTGATCCTGATGCGGAGTCCAACTGATGGGCAAATTCATGCAGCACCACATTGCGACCATCGGTAAAATCAGCGGCACCAGACATTACATCGTCCCAAGACAGGATAACCTTGCCATTACTCCATGATTCACCGGAAAGGTTGTGAGAGGCAAGGGCTACAGTGCCATCTTCCTGATGCTGTTCTCGTTCAGTTTTGAACCCGTAGGGGTAGACCAGCACAGAATAAAGTTTTGGGTAGACCGCTGTCTTCGGGTGTTTAAGTAGTAACAAGCAAGCCTGTGCGGCGATGGTGACTTTAATCTCATCGGTCATTGCCAGTCCGGCACAACCCTCAAATCGTTTTTTGGTAATAAACAGGTTGATAAGCTGTTGCAGCCTGGTTTTTTCCTCAGGTTTAAGAGCAGAATAAACAGGAAAATTAGCCTCTAATATTGAATGCCATACTTTCGGAAAAGGCTTATTACGAACCCAGCGGTTTCTCCATATAGGGATATAGAATGCGAGGAATACAAACGTAACGATCAGGATAAGAAAAAGGGTGGCAATCATAGGGACACTACACAATAGATGGTTTTGCTCATCATGAGCTGCTTGTGATTCATCTGTGTTCAGAGTTAAGGCCTATACCTTACTCAAACCGCGGATGACTCAGCGATTCACTTCATGGCAGTTGATACAACCACCTGCAACTCGACCAGCGCGATAATAGCTAGCGGGGTCCATAGAAGCGGCCGTGCGTGCTTGTCGCACATCAGTCATGAAATCTTTCATAAAGTCTTGTAGAAAAGGGTGGCTCGAACCAGCCTCGCCTGCTTGCAGGCCAGACCCTATTCGTTCCATATTACGCAGCGCATCTAGCACCTGTTGTTGTTGAATAGATTGTTCGGGATTACTTGTTACTAGGGCTCGATCCAATAGCTGTAATTGAAATGCCAGTTGGTCCATTTGTGAGCGAAACTCTTGTTCACTGACATAGTTAAAATCTGGTGGGTACGTGACTTTACGTGCCATAGCCGCGATATCGTTACATCCGTTAATCACTAAAACGGCTGAGAGCAATAAAATTATGTGCAGGATAGATAGAGACTGTTGTTTTTTCATTGAGATAAACTCCCCACAGTGGGCGGTGGGCGCCCATGGTCATGATCAGACGTATTGTATGCTACGCCATATTCAACTTCTGCTAGATTCCTCGTTTAAGTATACAAGTCTTTAGTGCTTTGGCCTTTGATCTGTCTTACATAAATACATACATACAGGCTCTCTAGTGAGAACTGGTTATGACACAACTAATTTTTTAATTTAAGGTTGTCGAATGATGACACGAGAATTAATGGATTGTGTGGATCTATTGTTTATGTTCACTCCATCTCCCCTAGGAGTTAATTACAGTCATATGATGCCATAGACCCTGCGTTAGCTTTCTAATCTTGATGTTGAGAACATTTCCCTGAAATTCTCACCTGGCGTCCCATATGTCCTCCTCCAGATACGCTAAAACCTGAACCGGCATCAATACCGGCATTAACATGAAAAGCATTAGACCCTTTATTGTAAAAAAATTGCATAGACTTACTGAGGGCTACAATTTGAAAACCTGATTTGTTCTTCAAGGTTAAATTATGGGTACCAGACATTTCTTTGCTACTGCTTTTAATGACTAAGCTGTCCCCATTGATGGTCACCACCATGTCGCCGCCTTCAGTTTCCATCGATTTTCCTCGACCTGTCCAATACACGCTGTCATAGGAACATTCATAAACTACGCCTTCATTTGCGTAGCTATTGCTGGTTAGAAATAGAGAAACAACTATCGCCATTAACAGACTTTTTTTCATCATAAGGGAACCAGACCTTTGTTTTTGACTGCTTGTATGTGAGACCAGTCTACATTAGTTATCGTTCACAATACTATTCGACTTAAGCTACCTAGGTAACACAGAGTTAAAGTGGGCAAAGATCGTGCGAAAGGGCTGTGTGGGGGTGTTTGGTGTGTCGTTTACACGAGTTTTAGAGGAAAAGGAGGGCGACGCCACTGTTTGGTGGCGTCGCCTTGAATTATCACGTCGGTGGATTACCGGTCAGAGTTCATCTTTGCCCAGCAATGTTCCATATTCAGAATCCGTTAAAGCGGCTTGGTTTTGCTGATAGCTGCCAGACTTAAGATTGCTGTCTATAGGAATACCGTACGCCCGTAGGGTGTTCACCACATAGGTGACGTTCGCAGCAGGCGGTTTGAAGTGACCGGACTCATTGTTGACCACAGTGACCTTGCCATTCCATATTTTCATTTCACCGGCACTCCAAACAGGCTTCCAGTCACTATATTGACTGCAGGTAGCAGGGCACATATTACCCATGATCGCCCCAGCTTCGATGTCAGCCGTAGTATCTGCTGTTACAGGGGCTGTGATACCGAAGATAATGAGTGCGATGAAGTCGAGCATGCGTGCTGTTGCAGATTGTCCTTTGATATTTTTCATACATCAGTCTTTGAATGAGAGTTGATTTTTATTGGTTATAAGAGATACGAGGCATGCCATTCAAAGAATTTTTCAGTAACAATATTATTGAACATCTCTTTTTCACCACTGCGTCCTTGTGCCGTTAACCGTATGTTAATGGGAGTCTAGTTTTAATAATCACCAGGCTTTCAGAATGAGGTGTTGCGATGGGCGGGAGGCTGATTTCTGGGCTGACAATGCGCGCATTAAATGCATTTAAAAATAATTTTATTGGTTGTTTGTCAGATGTCGTACTGGAAATAAGGGCGTAATTTTTTTTGAAAAAGTCTGGTTGGTTGTCTGGTGATAGTCATCAGAAATCGAGTCTTTTGGTAAACTAATGGATTCAGATAAATATTTCATTGCCAGTCCATTGGCCTTTTGATACATGTGATTCTTACCATAGGGGTAATTATTTTATAGGTCAGCCAATTAAAGCGTGCTTCGACAAATGGTAATAACATGGAGTGTCAATTTCAATCACCGCGATTCATGTCGTTGGTGAAAAAAAGTAACTTGGCAGAAACTCGGCTGTAGTCAGTGGTTAACCTAGGTATTTTTGAAGTGTCTTGGTAAGTACTCTGAACTTCAACGGCTTGGTGAGATAATCTTTAAAACCAGCATCGGACGCCTTGTTTCCCTGCTCAATGCCGGCATCTGCAGTCAGTGCTACTATAGGAATGTGCGCGCATTCAGGACTGTTGCTGATTTTTTTGGTGGCTTCTATGCCATTAATACCGGGTAAATGAATGTCCATGAGAATCAGGTCGGGTTTATAACTCCTAGCATATTCAATCGCCTGGTTACCATTTTCAGCGAGCTTAAAGTTGAGGTCAATTCTCTCAAAGAAACTCGACATCATTATCTGGTTTTGTGGATTATCTTCTACGATAAGCACTTTTTTCTGACTGTTCGAAAAGTTAATATCATCTATCTGAGCGTTGTCTTTCCAGAAAGCGGTTGTGCTTTCTATAAATGGAATGGACACAGAAAATGTAGCGCCTTCATTCAATTGACTTTGTACTTGAATCCGCCCGTCGAGAAATTCCACCAGACTTTTTGTAATGGATAGGCCCAAACCGGTTCCTTCGTAGCTTCGGGAGTTGGAGAATTCAACTTGCTCAAATGGTTCAAAGATAAGGCGTTGGTTACTTTTTTCAATACCAACGCCTGTATCTGTTACATGAAAGACTATGTGGTTATTTTCTACGTTAACATCAAGTGTCACTTTGCCACCATCAGGCGTAAATTTAATGGCGTTTCCCACCAAGTTAATCAGGATTTGCGAGAGCTTGGTTTTATCACTGGTAAAGACTTTGGGTAATTTTCCCTCGTAGCTGTAGGAGAAGTTTATGTTGACGTCTTTAGCCTTAATTAAATACATTTGATAAACAGAATCAACCAGTCCATTTAGATTAATTTCACTATAGGATACCTCGATCTGATTGGCTTCTATTTTTGATATTTCCAATACACCACTGATGACACCCAGTAGATGCTTGCTACTTTTCTCGATGTTGCCTAGTAACGTCTTAACATGATGCGGGAGGTTGTACTTGGTCGCATCGAACAGAAGTAGCTGGCTAAACCCCAAAATAGCGTTGAGTGGCGTTCTGATTTCATGGCTCATATTGGACAGGAAGTAGGTCTTATGCCGGTTAGCCTCTTTAAGTAGATCCTGATTATCCAATAATTGCTGATTCGCCTGGCGCAGGTTTTTCATATGAGCGCGCAATTCCATTTGACTGATAACCTGCCGACTCAAAGACCTCAGTGCGGTCATCTGCTCAGAGGTTAACTCTCTTGGTTTGTTATCGATCGTGCAGAGCGAGCCGATAACATGCCCGTCCGGTGTGATTAGTGGTGAGCCGGCGTAAAAGCGAACATGGGGAGCACCCAATACTATAGGGTTGTCGTGAAAGCGCTCATCTTCCATCGTATCGGGAACAATAAATAAGTCTTTTTGGTGGATGACATGACTACAAAACCCTATATCCCGTGGAGTTTCAGCGACATCTAGGCCAATTTTTGACTTAAACCACTGCCGGTTTTCATCGACCATAGTGATTACCGCAATAGGTGTTTGGCAGATATATGAAGCCATATATGCCAGATCGTCGAATTCCTGCTCTTCCTCAGTGTCGAGAATGTTATAGCGATACAGGGCTTTCAGTCGATCTTGATCGTTTTCAGGGACGGTTGCTAGCTGCATGAGGTGCTCAATGAATATGTTTTGTTTAATAGCCTCGGGCGACTCCTTGTCTATTTCTTTAAAAGCCTAGGTTTAAAGAGGGCAGGCCTTGCCATTAACGAAGATACAAAAGTGTATTGCATAGTAGGGTTTATTGTGATTTGTATCAATCATTTGTGAGCTTTTTTCTTGCTCTTCAGGGGTTTGTATGATAACAACAATTGTTGTGATGGCTGACTTACAGGGTAGGGCGTAGAGGCAGTTTCAACCGAAACCCCATCTCTAGCCTCAGCGGCATCACGCGTTAGTTTCGATAACTGACGGTATTTTCTGTATAATGCGCGACCTATTTTGATTGTCCCATCCCTATGTCCCAAGCAGCCAAATACATTCCTAAATCGGCACCACCGCTCTCTTCCCACCGTAAATACTGGGCTGAGTGTTATGGAATCGCGCCATTTTTGCCCATGTCTCGGGCAGAAATGGACAAGTTGGGTTGGGATAGCTGCGATATTATTCTCGTTACCGGTGATGCTTACGTGGATCACCCCAGCTTTGGCATGGCGGTGATCGGTCGCAGTCTCGAAGCTCAGGGCTTTAGGGTCGGTATTATTGCCCAACCGGATTGGACCTCTAAAGACGCATTTATGGCATTAGGTGAGCCTAACCTGTTCTTTGGTGTTACCGCGGGCAATATGGATTCGATGATTAATCGCTATACGGCGGATCGCCGTATGCGCCACGATGATGCTTATACACCTCATAATGAAGGCGGTAAACGACCAGATCGTGCCGTCACGGTTTACTCCCAGCGTTGTAAAGAAGCCTATAAACATGTGCCGCTGATCATTGGCAGTATTGAAGCCAGCTTGCGCCGTTTGGCCCATTACGATTATTGGTCTGATTCCGTCCGCCGTTCTGTCTTGGTAGATTCCACGGCAGATATTTTGCTCTACGGTAATGCAGAACGGGCGATTATTGATGTTGCTCACCGTATTGCTGCTGGAGAGAAAGTCTCCGATATTAGCGATATTCGGGGGACAGCATTTATCCGTAAAGTTGTTCCCGATGGGTGGCGAGAAATTGATTCCACCCGTATTGATGCCCCGGGGAAAATAGATGCACTGCTGAGCCCTTATCAGCGAACCGATCAAAAAAATCCCGAGACTTGCTCTTCAAATACACAAACATCATTTGCTGATGTTCAAGTGGTGACAGTTCTACCTAGTTCAGATGCCAAAGTTTCTGAGGCCAAGTTGACCCGTGAGGAGCAGACCTATATTCGGTTGCCATCCTACGAAAAACTCAGAAATGACCCTGTGCTTTATGCTCATGCTTCAAGGGTTTTTCATAAAGAGACTAACCCCGGTAATGCTCGGGTGCTGGTACAGCGTCACGGCATTCACGAACTGTGGGTGAATCCACCGCCGATTCCTCTGGAAACAGAAGAGATGGACTGGGTGTTTGATCATGCCTACCAGCGTGTGCCTCATCCGACGTATGGGGATGCAAATATTCCCGCCTACGAAATGATTCGGTTTTCCATCAATATTATGCGGGGCTGTTTTGGTGGCTGTACGTTCTGCTCTATTACCGAGCACGAAGGGCGGATTATTCAAAGTCGCTCTGAAGATTCCATTATTAGTGAGGTAGAAAAGATTCGGGATATGGTCCCCGGCTTCACCGGGACAATTTCGGACCTAGGCGGCCCCACAGCCAACATGTACAACCTTACCTGTAAGAGTAAGGAGATCGAAGAAAGCTGCCGTCGTCCCTCTTGTGTATACCCGGGTATCTGTAAAAACCTGATTACTGATCATAGCCCTACAACACAGCTGTATCGCCGTGCCAGAGCCGTACCAGGTGTTAAGCGAGTGGCGATTGCCTCGGGCTTGCGTTATGACCTAGCGGTGGAAGATCCAGAATATGTGAAGGAATTAGTAACGCACCATGTGGGGGGCTACCTGAAGATTGCACCGGAACACACGGAAGACGGACCGCTGTCGATGATGATGAAGCCGGGCATGGGAACCTATGACCGTTTCAAGAAAATGTTTGATAAGTATTCCAGAGAGGCCGGAAAAGAGCAGTATTTAATTCCCTATTTTATTTCAGCACACCCCGGCACCACCGACGAAGATATGATCAATTTGGCACTTTGGCTAAAAGAGAATGAATTCCGGGTAGATCAGGTACAGAATTTTTATCCCTCTCCCATGTGCTCAGCGACCGCTATGTATCACGCGGAGAAGAACCCCCTCAAACGGGTGAAATATAAAAGCGATAAAATATTCAGCGCTAAAACCAAAGCACAACGCACTTTGCATAAAGCATTACTCCGTTACCACGACCCAGATAACTGGGCACTGGTTCGTACAGCGTTGAAAAAAGAGGGTCTAGCCAGGCTCATTGGTAGTGGTAAGCACCAGTTAGTGCCTTCAGAAGAGGCAGAACTGAAAGGTAAACAACAGCAGATGAAAGGCGGTCGCCGGGCACTGACTCAGCATACGGGTTTGCCCCCTAGGGGACGAAGTCCTAAGAATAAATCACCTAAAAGTAAGGCCCCTAAGAAAGCGCGCAGAAGAACTCGACTCTGAGTAGGCGTACGGATATTTTTTGAAGATATTTATGTGGTAGCGAATGTAAACTTTTCTCTCAAGAAGAAAGGGGGGTATGTCGGGGAATTCGCGTGTAGGGCAGGGGCTTTGCCTAAGTGTAAAAAACCATTAAACCCATGTATAAGTAAACCAATGTACAAGGGAAATAAAATGTAACAGCGTGCTTTAAAAGTATGAGAGCTCGCGTGCTTATCAACCTGATTTTTATGTCTTTATAGCCTGACAACTTCGTATCTATTCCTCATTAGTCTGTCTCTTAATGCCTCCTGTCACGTCCAGACGATTGTTTTGATGCCTTCCTTTTTTCGTTCTTTCTGGCCGTGGCCCGTTTCTTGCTTTGTTAAGTGGCAGGAAGGCTGTTAGTGGTGGCAGGCATCATATGTAGCAGCACGTTTTTAGCTTACAAAGTGAGGAAAATGAACATGAGTGGAAACCAATCACGTATTCAAGCGATTGCCAACATTGCCGGTCGAGCACCAAAATCGAGCGTTATGCCTGGCCCGTTGAGCGAAATCTGGGCGTCTGATGTGTTTGATTTGGCCACGATGGAAGAGGCGCTATCAAAAACTTCTTTCAAGGCGATTAAGAATACGGTTCAAACTGGCGCTCTTTTAGACCCAGCTACGGCGGATGTGGTTGCGGCGGCAATGAAGGACTGGGCTTTATCGAAAGGTGTTAAGTTTTTCTCTCATATTTTTTATCCGATGACGAATGTCACCGCAGAGAAGCATGATGGTTTTATTATCACGAAACCTGATGGATCCGCTATTACTGAGTTCACAGGCAGTTTACTGATTAAGGGTGAGCCCGACGGCTCATCATTCCCCAATGGTAGTTTGAGGATGACCAATGCAGCGCGCGGTTACACTGCTTGGGATCCGACCAGCCCAGCATATGTGATGCATACGGCCAACGGTGCAACATTGATGATTCCTAGCGTGTTTATGTCTTGGACGGGCGAGGCGCTGGATAAAAAAATCCCCTTACTGCGTTCTAATGCTGCAATGGACAAAGCCGCGAACAAAGTACTTTCGTTAATGGGTGAAACAGAGATTGCCCAACTCAACTCCAGTTGCGGTGCTGAGCAGGAATACTTTTTAGTTGATGAGGGTTTTGCGAATAATCGACCCGATCTATTGTTGGCAGGGCGTACGTTATTTGGCGCACCGCCAGCTAAAGGGCAAGAGTTTGACGATCACTATTTTGGTGCTATTCCAGAAAGAATCCAAGTTTTCATGCAGGATTTTGAAGACAAACTCTATAAACTGGGGATTCCTGCTAAAACACACCATAACGAAGTTGCTCCTGGTCAGTTTGAAATAGCCCCTTATTTTGAAGCGGCGAATGTTGCTGCGGATCACCAGCAACTCCTGATGACGGTCATGAAAAGTACGGCAAAGGAACATGGTTTTCTTTGCCTGCTGCATGAAAAGCCATTTGCGGGTGTTAACGGCTCCGGCAAACATGTCAATTGGTCAATTGGTAACGCTACGCAAGGAAATCTGCTCGATCCCGGCAGTACTCCACATGAGAATCTTAACTTCTTATTGTTTTGCGGTGCGGTCATACGAGGCGTTCATTTATATGGACCATTGCTTAGAGCGGTCATCGCTTCTGCGGCTAATGATCATCGTCTCGGGGCTAACGAAGCGCCTCCCGCCATCCTGTCTGTTTATTTGGGCGATCAGCTAGAAGGCGTCTTTGAAGATATAAAAGCTGGGAAGCTGCTTGAAAAGGCTGAAGGTGGTGTCATGGATCTTGGGCTATCCCAGATACTGAAATTTGAGCGTGATCCGGGTGATCGCAACCGGACCTCTCCGTTTGCTTTTACCGGTAATCGTTTTGAGTTTAGAGCGGTAGGGTCATCACAATCGGTTTCAGGTCCACTGGTCGTTATGAATACGATGCTGGCAGACTCTCTTACCTGGATAGCAGAAAAGCTTGAAGTGGCACTGTCAGATGGGAAAGATCAAACGGCTGCAGTTATTGTGGTTCTTAAAGAATTGATGGAACTGCATGGTAATGTGATTTTTGGTGGGGATGGTTACTCTTCTGAATGGCATGTGGCTGCGGTGGAAGAACGTGGTCTAAAGAATATTCCAACGACAGCAGATGCACTACCTGCCTTTAAAGATAGCTCGGTCATAAACCTATTTGAAAGTACGGGTGTGCTGTCTCCGACGGAATTGGCGAGTCGTTTTGAAGTTTATGCAGAGCAATATATTTTAGCGATTGAAGTAGAAGCTAAACTGGTGATTGATATAGCTACCACAAAAATTTATCCCGCAGCCATAGCGCACTTATCTAAACTGACTTCAACATCTTCCAGCCTGTCCAGCATGGGACTTAACTTGGAAAATACGGGTGTTGAAACTGTCGTATCAGAGGCGAATGCCATGATGTCTTCTGTTAATGAACTTGGATCTGCACTGGGGCAGCATGATTTTGGTTCTGTTGAAGCGCATATGGAACATTGTTCAGGTGTTCTCTGTACATTGATGCTTGATGTTCGCGAACATGCTGATGCATTGGAAGGGCTTGTGGACGATGAGCTGTGGCCATTACCCAAGTATCAGGAGATGCTATTCATAAAATAATACGGTTTTATAAAGCAGAAATATTGTGTTAACCGGGCTGACGATAAATTAATTAATTTGTCGCAGCCCTTTTTTTCATCTTAGCTTCAGTCTTACTGAAGTGATAAAACTTTATAGGTTTGTAGCGTAGACACGGGAGTAAGGCAGGGAAGAGGGGGCTAATTTATTTCTTCCTGAAAAAAAGCAGCATTTCCTTTCCCTTTATTCTTGGCTAGATACATAGCGCTATCAGCGTTGCTGAATAGTTGGTCTACCGTGGCGATTTTCTCATAATCTAAAAAGCGTATTCCAATACTGGCGCTCACTTTTAATTGTTTTCCGTTGAAATCAAGCGGTTTATTGATGGTCTGGATTAGCCTGTTGGCAACGAGCTCTGCTCTATCGAGAGCGTGCTGTTTATCGGTATTAATATCACCCAAGATAACAATAAATTCATCACCTCCCAGGCGACCGATAATATCTTCGGTGCGGGTAATTGATACCAGACGTTTTGCAATCTCGGTGAGTATTGCATCCCCCGCCTCATGACCATGAATGTCGTTTATTGGTTTGAAATCATCCAGGTCAATCATCATCACTGCTCCATAAACTTTATGCCTTACAGCACTGGAGAGGGTCTTTTCCATATGACGTAATATGAGCCGTCGGTTAGCGAGTTGTGTCAACGGGTCAATCCAAGACAACTGTTGGATTTGATCAATGGCCTGATTGTGGGCTTTTACAAAGGGCTTGATGACCCAGAAGTAGATGACCGGTGTGGCTAAGATGACGAGCGAGAATATATTAAGTGCTGCGTCTTGAAAGAAGGTTAATTGAAGTGAAGCTTTTGACTGTATCGACAGAATAAAAAAACCTGAGGCAGAGATAATACCAATGATACGGACGGTCACCTGTGCTTTAGTCGGAAGTTCTATCATTCTGTGTTAACCGCCTATGGGTGAGGGCTTTAATCCCAGAATTAATTATGATCTTCTATAGTATTAACCAGTTGTCTTTCGATAGTCTACATAGAGTGTACTCCATGGACGTCTCAAGCGAATGTATTTGGCCGAATCATTTTGATAAATTAAGGCGCAGTTTATTTTTCTCTTAGGTGAGAATACCTCCTGCTTAAGCAGAATAGGCTCAACCCTGTTTGGGCTCCATAAATTGTACTACTTGAACACCCGCTTCCCGCCGCTTTCCTGCCTCATTTAAGGCTGTGAGGTAATTCTGCCAGTACTTATTATGGTTGGTGGCGAGGTCATAGAGGTAGTCCCAGCTGTAGATGCCGGAATCATGTTCGTCACTGAAGGTGATTTGTAGGGCGTAGTTACCGGAGGGTTCGAGTCCAGTAATTTTGATGTCTTTTTTACCATGCTGAAGAATTTCCTGGCCTTTACCATGGCCGCGCACTTCGGCACTGGGGGAGTGAATACGGAGGTATTCACCCGTGAGGGTGAAGTGGCTGCCGTCAGCATAGTCCAGTGACAGACTGCCATCGTCTTTGTGGAGTTTAATCTTCGTTGGAACCATGAGGGCCGCCACTTGCTTTGGATTATAAACTTGAATTATAAGTCTTGGTTACAAGGTTGGCGTTCATAGCCTGAAGCTGATAGCCCGCCAACCTTGTACACAAGATTAAAGGATAAACCGAGATAAATCCTCATTCTGAGAAATATCCTTCAGGTGGTCATCTACATAGTCTTGGTTGATATCGATGGTTTCACCTTTGGCACCGAGGTCGGCGGCTTCAAAGGAAATTTCTTCCAGTAGTCGTTCCATAATTGTGT
>JAGPWA010000104.1 GCA_018066715.1 Porticoccus sp.
GCCTTTTTCCGGGTATTTTTCTTTCAGTACCTCAGCAATGGCCATGACCATAGCTGAACTGTTTCTAGGGTTAAGCCAGATATGGGGATCTCTGGTATACGCACCATGTCCGTGCTCATGGTCGTCATGTTCACCTTCCGCATCATCAGGCCAGTGAAGGGCCTTCAAGTCAGTTAGCTGCAGCTTCTCATCAGTAGGCACTGCTGACAAAGGCTTTACTAACACCCCTTCTAGCTCAGGCCCTATCCAAACAACCAAATCAGCACTTTTGATGGCCCTGATATCCGAAAACTTTAGGGCATAGTCGTGAGGAGAGGCATTCGCTGCAAGCAACACATCCACTGAAAGCTCGTCACCAACAACCGCTTTTACCAACATAGCAACGGGCTTGATCGAAGCTAACACCATAGGCTTTGAAGCCGCCACCGAAGGGAAGGCCGAAATAACCAGCGCCAACAGGGCAGTAGAAAATAAGTTTTTCACTTTTAGCTCAACTTTTCACTATGTTATATTATTACATTAATAAAATGACCAGAAACACCTAAAACACACTATTAATGATATCAAGTACTAAAATCAGAGAAGCCAACTGTATTTTTGGGTGAGAGTAGCCAGTAAAATCGTATGCATTTCTTGCGAACAGACAGTAATGCTATAGAATAACATTATATTTTACACGAGGCTGTCCGCATGCTGACAAACTCCCGTCTCGCCTACCACTCACATGATCATAAGCGCTGTGTTAGCGCTGCGCTAACTCAAGCAAAAACACTCTGTGATGATAGCCATGTCAGGCTCACACCCATACGTGAAGCCGTACTAAGAACTATTTGGGCCAGTCACCGGCCACTTGGCGCATACGATATTGTAGATCAAATGACTCTGAGTGCAGCGTCAGGCAAACGGATTCTGGCACCCACCGTATATCGCTGCATCGAATTTCTGTTAGAACAGGGCTTAATTCACCGCATTGCTACACTCAATGCCTATATTGGCTGCCCTTTTCCTGGCAGCAATCACAGCGACTTTTTCCTCATCTGCCGAAAATGCGGCTCTGCGGCTGAGTGCAGTGCTGACCAACTCAATATCGCTGTTGAGAAAACCGCTAAGAGAGCTCACTTTAAAGTAGAATCCCAGCACATAGAAATTGCTGGGCTTTGCCCTGAATGCCAAGATAAAGACCAAAAAGGGTGCCAAGAATGAATGCACCATTAGTCAAACTCAGCAATATCAGCAAGTGCTTCAACGGCAACACCGTCCTCTCTGGTGTCGATCTTCATCTCGAACCCGGGAAGATTCTCACACTGATAGGGCCTAACGGAGCGGGCAAAACCACCTTGGTCAAAATTGTACTTGGGCTTGTAGAGCCTGACGAAGGACATGTCACCCTACATCCCGAATTACGTATCGGCTACATGCCCCAAAAACTCCACATTGACCCTACATTGCCAGTCACTCTACAACGATTTTTGAAGCTGGCCGAGCCAGACCCAAGGCTATGCTTGGCTGCTGCAAAAGAGGTGGGCATTGAACATTTGATAGATTTACCTCTGCAATCTCTCTCAGGGGGTGAAATGCAACGAGCTCTCCTAGCTCGTGCAATTTTGCGCAAACCAAACTTTCTGGTACTAGATGAACCCGTACAGGGTGTTGACGTGGTGGGGCAGGAAGCACTCTATCGGCTTATTGGGCAACTCCGTGACCGACTTCACTGTGGTGTGCTTATGGTGTCACACGACCTACATTTAGTGATGTCGGCTACTGATGAAGTGATCTGCCTGAATCAGCATATTTGCTGTCACGGGCATCCGGACCAAGTCAGTAACAACCCAGCATTTCTTGAGCTATTTGGGTCAAAAACAGCGCCATACACACACAATCATGATCATCATCATGACTTACATGGCGAAGTGATTGATGGCGTTTCTACCAACTCTCATTCAAAAGAGTGTCGTCATGATTGATGTGCTTCTCTATGCGACGCTTGCCGGGCTAGGTGTCGCTGCTGTCACCGGGCCTCTGGGCTCTTTCATTGTCTGGCGACGTATGGCGTATTTCGGCGACACTCTGGCCCACTCTTCAATACTGGGCGTCGCCCTCGCCTTATTCTTATCGATCAGCCCAACCCTTTCAGTGATAGTCATATGCCTGATCCTAGCCCTCGTATTAGTGGTCCTGCAACAGCAGAAAACCCTAGCATCCGACACCTTACTGGGCATTCTCTCTCACACATCACTGGCCATTGGCTTGGTTGCTATGGCGCTAATGCCTGAGGTTAAAGTAGACCTTCTAAGCTTATTGTTTGGTGATTTGCTGACCGTCAATATCAATGATGTGATAACTATCTACGCCATTAGTGTTGTTGCCATTTTGCTACTACTCAAGCTTTGGAAGCCTTTGCTAGCAATGACAATTCACGAAGAACTGGCAAAAGTGGAGGGTGTTCCCGTCAATGCGGTACGCACTGCTTTTATGCTAATTATTGCTCTGGAAATTGCCATCGCCATGAAGGTAGTAGGGGTGTTGTTAATTACTGCCTTGCTCGTCATTCCTGCCGCCACTGCCCGTCGTTTTTCACAAACACCTGAGCAAATGGCTGTTTTCGCTAGCCTTATCGGCTGCTTGGCCGTGATATTAGGCCTTTGCGCTTCCTGGTTTATTGATACACCGGCAGGGCCATCCATTGTCCTGTGTGCAGGTTTTCTATTTTTGATTTCACTGATGAAAAAGAATTAGTGGAAAGCCACAGGGTAGGGCGGTGCTCATATAAATTGGTGAACGTTATTCATCCTGTGGGACACTACTGGTCGAATGTTGCCATGATTGATCGCCAAGCCATCCGCATATTTCGCTCTTCAAAGGGTGGCTTGAAAAACCCGTGGTAGTGACCATAGGGGTTTACAAGAACCATATTGGCACCGTGATCAATCGTATAACCACCATTCTCCAGTGGTACCTTACTAAAGGCCACATTGAGCTCTGCTGCCAGCTTTAGCAAGACATACTGGTTACCCGTTGCACCAATAAAATCGGCATTAAAGTAGGGAACGTACTGGGAGAGTTTTTCGGTGGTATCACGCTCGGGGTCAAGTGACACCAGTACAATTTGTAATTGCTCTTTCTCTTCAGGCTCTAGGGCCTCATACATTTTTGCAGCCGCCGCCATGGTTGTGGGGCAAATATCTGGGCAATGGGTAAAACCAAAAAATAACAGGCTCCACTTACCCGTAAGCTCTGCCGAGCCAAAGGGCTGGCCCCGATGATCTGTTAGCTCAAACTCACTAAATTTGCGGGGTGTTTGAAGTAGTACAGCGCCCTTTTCCCGTAGCTCATAGGCATTGAGAATACGAGGCTGGTTAATTTTATGGATAAACCCAACCAACACCAAAGTGACGAACACAAGGAGACTAATAATCGTAAGACGAACACCACGTGTATTACTCTGGTTACTTGCCACATTTATACCCTTTCTTCTGAGTCAGCACACCAATAGTGAACGTCGTGGAAAAATACACCTAGACTTACCCTTAGACAAATGGGGGTACAGTAATCAAGTAATGGTCCAGCAGCATAATGACAAATAACGCCATCAGGTAAATGATGGAATATTTAAACGTATCCATACCTGCATCTGGATTTTTACCGATCATCATCACAATTGCCCAATACAGAAACCCAGCACCCAACACCAAAGCACCGAGCAAATAGAGCCAACCACTCATTCCCACGACAAAGGGAAGTACCGTGATAATAATCATGATGAGGGTATACAACAGGATATGTAGTTTTGTGTATTTCTCCCCATGGGTCACCGGCAACATAGGGATATCTGCCTTGGCATATTCTTCTTTGCGGTGAACTGCCAGTGCCCAGAAATGGGGGGGCGTCCAGGCGAAGATAATCAACACCAACAGCAAGGCGTGGCCATGAATTTCGCCAGTAACAGCGGTCCAGCCCAACAATGGTGGCACAGCACCCGCCAAACCACCAATAACAATATTTTGAGGCGTGGCTCGCTTGAGATACAACGTGTAAACCACGGCATAGCCAACCAGTGAAGCCAAGGTAAGCCAAGCGGTTAATGCATTGATAAAGACCAGTAAAATAGCCATGCCAAGCACGCCAAGCATAGCGGCAAAAAGCATCGCCTGAGGAGGCTGGATGCGCCCTTTAGCAACAGGACGATTAACGGTTCTTGCCATCTTGGTATCAATTTGGCGATCCACCACATGGTTTATCACCGCAGCAGCACCCGCACAGAGGGCAATACCTAGATTACCCAAAATGAGTGCATCAAGTGGCACCATACCCGGCACAGCAAGGAACATCCCAATAACCGTCGTCAGGATCATCAAAGCGACCACCTTGGGCTTAGTCAGCTCCAGATAATCACGCCAGCTGGCATTTTCTATTTCGAATTCAGCTTCTTTCATTGCGTCAGGACTCCAATCTCTGATATTCCTGTTTGGCAGTCCATACCTTGGTAGCTAAGGTCACTAGTGTCAACAGTAGGACGGCACTAACAGTTGTGTGTGTTATAGCCGTGATCAGCGGGGCCATTAGTGCAACATTACCAACGGCAAAAGCCAGCTGCATAAATAGTACCGTAAAAATAATTAGCGCCATACGACGTACACGTCGATCACTTATGGTTAACAATAGACCACATAAGATGAGCAAATAAATACTGGTCACCAGGGCTCCCAACCGATGGATGACATGGATTGCCACCCGAGCATCACTTTCCAGCACGCCACCCAAATAGTTGGGGCCGGTACTCTGGAGAAGATTAAAGCCATTTTTGAGGTCCATTTCTGGCCACCATTGATTCTGACAGGTCGGGAAGTCCAAGCAGGCAAACGCCGCATAATTTGAACTTGTCCATCCGCCCAACAAAATTTGTACTCCGATAATAACAATGGCGCCAATGATCCAGGGTTTGATTTGGGTGAGCCTACCCATCACCTCAGTCGGCACTTTCCAACGCTGATCATCAAGGCGAAGTGTTAATAACCATAACAGTGAACATGTCACTACCCCAGCGAGCATATGCGCGGTAACGACTTGTGGCCATAACTTCAACGTCACCGTCCACATACCAAATAATATCTGCCAGGTAACTAGAAACAGAATAAACGTTGGCAGGCGAAACGGCATATTCTCATTATCACGCTGGCGCCACGAAATCACAGCCAGGCTAACAATGATTAGTCCAAGAGCACCGGCTAAAAAACGATGTATCATCTCGAGCCAGGATTTATCGACCTCCACAGGGCTCTCTGGATACAGCGCCTCAGCTTGAGAAATTTCATCGGCACCATTGACCCAAAGTAGCTTGCCATAGCAACCCGGCCAATCAGGGCAACCAAGGCCCGCATCTACAAGCCGGGTAAATGTCCCAAGCAGAACGACAATAATCGCCAAAATACTCGCAACTAATGCCAGCCTAAAGCCTGGCTTTTGAAACTTCGGTGTATTAAAAACAGGCATTCTCGCTATGTTCTCTTCCTTTCTACAAACTACTGTGGGGAATACTTCATTAAGTGTTCAACGTCTTCAATCATGTCAGCGCCTTTGTTCTCAAGGGTGTATGACATCATCACCAGTCCCTGCTGATCGACAAGATAGGCGCGCATTGTACCTGCTTCTCCACCAGAACTAAGGCTAAATGGTGCATTGGTGCTAGCCAATAATGCTTCCAGCTCCCGAGAACTACCTCTGTAGGTATGAAGGAAGGGATGATTCTGCTTAAGGTAACCACCCGTCTCTTCTGAAATATTTTCATCGAGCGCTATATACAGCCGTTCAAATCGGCGGCTGTATTTACCTAGGCTAATATGAACTTGGCGAGTAAGAAAGATCATTTCCCGACACTGGTCGATACATTCTCCGCCACCAGCAATCAGTAATCGCCACTTTGTTTTTTGTTCAGACAGCTTCCAGGGGTTGCCCTCAGTATCTTCCAGCATAAGTCCTTCCATGGAGACTGGAGGCAACACAAACTCTCCGTGGTTGGTTGTCCCTAAGCTGGACAATAGGCTATTACGCTGTCCTTCTGTGCTCGGTAACATTAAAAATCCAGCAATAACGACCCCGCTGAGCATTGCAACCATCAGCCATACTTGCCAATGCCCGCGTTTGTTTACCTGTTCTGTCATGGATTTTTCCCCGGATGTTTAAATGCACGCTTGTTCACTGATTGCTAATTTTTTCTCTATTCATACGACGCCTTTCACTGATGACCCCACCCAAATTTGAGTTCGCAAATAGCGTTAAAACTATGAGTACTACCGCCAATGCTGTCCATTGAACGGCATAACCCGTGTGTTTTCCCGGCTGCACACTCACTAACGCCCAGCCTGTCTCAAGTGCGCCTTGAGCGTCGGCATCCAATCTGAGGCTGTAGCTGAAAAGTGCCAATTTAAGTTTTTCAGCGACAATATCAGGGGCTGCATTCTGAATAATTTTTGGCCCAATCTCAACCTGCCAGAGATCCTCTCCCAGCATTAACTGTTTCCCCGGTGAGCGATAGAGGTAGCCCATTAAGGTAACCTCTCCACCCACATCCTCAATTTTCGGTAACACTGCACGGTCACCACTGCCCATAATCCAGCCGCGATTAACCAGTATCCACTGACCTTTACTTGTCTTAAATGGACTGATCACCTCATAACCTGGGCGCCCTCTGCGTACTCGGTTATCCAGCAATAGGGGAGAGCGGTTATCGTAGGTCCCCGTCACACTTACTCGTAGATATTCACTGCCACTCTGATCAGGTACCGTTTCTAAAGTAACCGATTGGGCAATTCCACGTTGATGGTACATTTCAAGCAGCTGCCTTTTCTCATCTGCACGATCCAGCTGCCAAAGTGCCAAACTGACGGTAATCGGTAAGAAAATTGCCGTAAACACTAAAACCTTCCAATTGAGTTGCCACTGGAAAGAAACGTTTTTTGGAGGCTGTGTCAGCTCTGACATCTGTGTTTAAATCACTCTCTTTCAACTAAGGGAAAATATGCCCATGCTGCTTAAAGTTATCATCGTTTTACTTTTTATCGCTGTACTCATCAGCCTCAGCAGTGCCTTGGTATTCCTGATGAAGGATCTTGGCAATTCCAGAAAGCGAGTCCTGTACGCACTGGGGATCCGTATTGCACTGGCAGTGGCACTGGTCGGAACAATTGCCTGGGGTATTTACTCCGGCCAACTCTCCAGCCAGGCTCCTTGGGACAAACAACTTCATCCAGAGCGGGTTATTACTCTACCGGCAAACCAACAACCTGCAGGTGGGCAATAACGACCCAGGCCGACCTTCAACGATATTTACATGTCACCAACAAAAACGGCCAGGAAATCCCTGGCCGTTTTACTTTTATCTACCTCTAAGCTGGTAGAGCAGAATAAATGCGTACAGCTTAGGCCAAGATATAAACAAAGATAAACAAGCCAACCCAAACCACATCAACAAAGTGCCAATACCAAGAAGCGGCTTCAAAGCCAAACTGATCTTCCGAATTAAAATGACCTTTGAGTCCACGCAGGAATTGAATCAGCAGCATGATAGTACCCATGGTAACGTGAGCACCGTGGAAGCCTGTCAGCATAAAGAACGTAGTGCCGTAAATACCCGACTCCAGAGTTAAACCCATATGCTGGTAGGCATGAATATATTCTTCCGCCTGCAACACTAGGAAGATTGCACCCATAAGTACAGTGATACCCAGCCATAGATTGAACTTACCACGGTTATTATTCTTAATCGCTGTGTGTGCAATATGTACAGTTACACTAGAGCTCATCAGAATAATCGTATTCCACAGTGGCAGCCAGCTGAACAGCTTATCCCAACCTGGGAAGCTCATATTTTGATCTGGGCCCATAAATTGGGCAGCCTCACCATTGGCCACCATATCTGGTGTCGTCATCAAAGGCCAAGCTGCTTCAAAACCATCCCACAACAAGGCATTGGTTTCATTACCCAGCCAAGGCAAAGATAGGTTTCGAACGTAATACAGTGAACCAAAGAAAACAGCGAAAAACATAACCTCGGAAAAGATAAACCAGCTCATCCCCCAAACATAGGAACGTTTGAGTTGATCGCTGTTCATTCCCGCCATATTTTCCTTTATTACCAGGCTAAACCAAGAGTAAAGGGTGAATGCCAGCACTAGTGCACCGGCCAAGAAGAACATCGGGCTACCGCCCTGTACCCAAGAACCGGCGCCATAGGCAATAAAGCCCAAACCAGTCGCAGCAAAGATCGGCAACCGGCTTTGCTCTGGAACGTAGTAATTGCTCTCAGTTGACATTATTTTTCTCCGTTTGCGCCACACCTAACGGCGTAGCTCTTGTCATCAATTAAGTTGTGCGACTGACTCATCTATACGGTCAGTCACATCAAATAATGTGTAGGACAACGTTATTGTATTTATGGCCGTTGGCAGATCGCGGTCCACAATAAACACCAGAGGCAAATCAGCATCACTACCCGCATCCAGCGGTTGCTGATTAAAGCAAAAGCATTCCGTTTTGTGGAAATACTCAGCTGCACCAAATGGCGTCACATTGGGAATTGCCTGTGCCACCATGGCCCTACTTGTACGGTTTTTCGCATAAAATGCTACTTCAGTTGGCTCGCCCGGATGTACCGTCACTTCATATACTTTGGGAGTAAACTCCCAGGGCATAGCGCCATTATTGGTAGCAATAAACTGAACCTTTACCGTACGGGATGTGTCCACACCCGCTTCCGAAACCTGATATGCGCCTCCTGTCTTACCACCAATGCCGGTGATATCACAAAAGACATCGTACAGTGGCGGCATTACAAATAACGCGAACAAGAACATGCCGGCCGCACCTACAACCAGTTTGACCAGCGTCTTTCTGACGGGGTTGGTCGGCATGTTCTTCCCTTTACCTGTTACTTCACTTCCGGAGGCGTGCTGAAGGTGTGGTAAGGCACTGGAGTAGGAAGTGTCCACTCAAGTCCTTCTGCACCTTCCCAGACTTTAGGTTCGCTAACTGGCGTGCCCGATCTGATCGTCCGGATAACAATAAACAGGAATAGCAGTTGTGAAGCACCATAAGTAAATGCCCCAATACTGGAGACCATGTTCCAGTCAGAAAACTGCAATGCATAGTCAGCATAACGACGCGGCATTCCTGCCAGCCCTAAAAAGTGCTGAGGGAAGAACGTTACATTGAAACCTACAAAGGATATCCAGAACTGCATCTTAGCCATGCTCTCGTCGTACATCCTGCCGCACCACTTGGGCAGCCAGTAATAGACCGCAGCCGTTCCAGAGAATACCGCACCTGCCACCATCACATAGTGGAAGTGAGCAACCACGAAATAGCTATCGTGGTACTGCACATCCGCTGGCGCGATTGCCACCATAACGCCGGTAAACCCACCAATGGTAAACAAAATCACAAAAGCGATAGCAAATAACATCGGGGTTTCAAAGGTCATGGAGCCACGAAACATCGTGGAGATCCAGTTAAAGACCTTCGCCGCAGTTGGTATTGCAATCAGCATCGTGGCGTACATGAAGTACAACTCACCACCGATTGGCATACCCACCAAGAACATGTGGTGAGCCCAAACGATAAAGGACAGGAAGGCAATGGAAGCCGTTGCATACACCATAGAGCTGTAACCAAATAATGGCTTACGGCTAAAGGTTGGAATGATATGAGAAATCACACCAAATGCCGGCAGGATAATGATGTACACCTCAGGGTGCCCAAAGAACCAGAAGACGTGCTGGAACAAAACAGGATCACCGCCACCAGCAGCATCAAAGAAGCTGGTACCGAAGTTAATGTCCATCAACATCATAGTTACTGCACCAGCCAGTACGGGCATAACCGCGATGAGCAGGAAGGCAGTAATTAGCCAGGTCCATACGAACATAGGCATTTTCATCAACGTCATACCCGGTGCTCTCATATTCAGCACTGTGGCAATAATGTTAATAGAACCCATGATGGACGAGGCCCCCATAATGTGAACAGCAAAAATAAAGTAATTCACTGTGGGAGGGGCATAGGTTGTTGATAACGGCGCATAGAAAGTCCACCCAAAATTAGGCGCACCTCCTTCCATGAACAGAGTGGATGCCATCAGCGCAAACGCAAATGGCAGAATCCAGAAGCTCAGGTTATTCATGCGAGGCAACGCCATATCTGGCGCTCCGATCATCATCGGGATCATCCAGTTAGCCAAGCCTACAAACGCTGGCATGATGGCACCAAACACCATCACCAAACCATGCATGGTTGTCATTTGGTTAAAAAATTCAGGTCGAATAATTTGCATGCCGGGCTCGAATAACTCGGCGCGGATAATCATTGCAAAACTTCCACCCAATAGGAACATCGCAAAGCTGAACCAGAGGTAAAGCGTACCGATGTCCTTGTGGTTAGTGGTAAAAAGCCAGCGGCCAATACCTTTAGCGGGACCGTGTGCCATGACTTAATCCTCCCTTATTGGCCTTGTTTGAATTTGAGAACATCGATGGGCTGAACCGCATCACCTGTGTCATTACCCCAAGCATTACGCTCATAGGTAATAATGGCCGCCAGATCTACTTCTGAAAGCTGACCACCAAATGCCTGCATAGCCGTGCCAGCAACACCATTAACAACCACATCTAGGTGTTTGCTGATATCACCAGTAGCAACAGCGCTGCCTTTCAAGCCTGGGAATACTCCCGGAATACCTTCACCGTTTGCCATATGACAAGACGCACATGAACGGTTGTAGGCTTCTTCACCCGCGGCCATCAATTCGTCAAGCGTGAAGGTTTTCTTCGTCAGCTCACGAATGGCTGCAACCTCGACTTTCTTCTCACTTAACCAGGCGCTGTACTCTTCTTTTTCGAGAACATTCACCACAATCGGCATAAAGGCATGGCCTTGGCCACAAAGCTCAGCACACTCACCACGGTAAACACCCGGCTCATCAACAGAGGTCCAGGTCTCATTAACCATGCCGGGAATCGCATCTTTCTTTACAGCAAAGTCTGGAACCCACCAAGAGTGGATCACATCTTTAGCCGTGATTAGGAAGCGAACCTTAGTATTAACAGGAATGACCAGAGGCTCGGAAACTTCTTGGAGATAGTATTGGCTTTTAGGTGCTGTGTTATAAATTTCAGTTTCTGGTGTGGCCAGCTCACTCATGAAGACAACATCTTCACCGAGGTACTCATACTGCCACTTCCACTGATAAGCCGTGATTTTAATATCCATCTCAGCTTCTGATGTGTCATATACCTTTAGCAACGTACTGGTTGCTGGTATGCACATCACAATCAGTATCAATGCTGGAATGATTGTCCAGACAACTTCAGCCGTTGTGTTTTCGTGAAAGTTTGCTGCTACAGCACCGCGTGACTTGCGGTGTGCATACATGCTGTAAAACATCACACCAAAAACGCCGATACCAATAACCACACAGATCCAGAAAGCGATCATGTGGATATCGTAAATTGCGTTGCTTACTGAGGTTACCCCCCTGGGCATATTAACCGCCCAACGCTGAGCTTCTTCTGCAAGTACTTTGCCTGAAGCGGCAAGTGACATTACAGGGGCAAGCACAAGCGCGAAAAGCATAGTTGCTCTTCTTGACATCGCCCTATCTCCAAAATAAGTTATTGTTTATATTATTAATCCCCTGAAAGATCATCGCTATACACGACACTTTGCAGGGGACACCGCCCGAGTATACCAGACTTTCGTATTACCCCTCTACACCATCGATCAACCTTTCTGTCAGAATACCAACTCACGCAGGGTGTCTATGTCATGAATCAACCACATCGCCAAAAAGTCCTATCCATTGCTCTACCGATGACTTTTGCCAGTGTAAGCATCCCTCTTCTAGGCCTTGTAGACACTGCTATTCTGGGCCATTTGGAGCAAGTGCATTACCTTGGCGCAGTAGCTGCTGGCAGTAGTGTTTTGACCATGTTTTTTTGGCTTTTTGCCTTTCTTCGAATGGGTAGTACAGGGCTCACCGCGCGCGCCTGGGGCGCAGATGATCACAGCCGGTGCCTAGAGCTACTTGCCCAGTCGCTGGTACTGGCTGCACTGCTAGGATCAATGCTAGTGATATTCCAAGCACCTTTACTCACAACAGTTCTCAATTTAATTAAGCCTTCCGATGAGGTTCGCCTACTTGCTTTCGAGTACTGTCAAATCCGAATTTTTGCTGCACCAGCCACCCTAGGTACCCTCTGCGCCATGGGCTGGCTTCTGGGGTTGCAGCGTGCCAAAGCCACATTACTACTAGTTCTGCTGACGAATCTGGCTAACATCGGTTTGGATTTTCTGTTTATCGTTGGCTTGGACATGAACAGCAAAGGGGCTGCCTGGGCGTCTTTTACTGCTGAATTATTTGGTTTTGCATTGGCTTTAGTCTTGGTTGCTATACAGCTATCGAAGATGAATGGGTCGATTAATCGACCACATTTGTATCAATGGCCTCGCTATCGGGAATTACTCAGGGTCAACCGCCACCTGTTTGTCCGAACGGCTTGCCTCGTATTTACTATGGTTTTTTTCACCGCTCAGGGTGCTCGACAGGGGGACAGTATCCTAGCGGCCAATGCCATTTTGATGCAATTGCTATTACTGGTGGCTTATACCCAGGACGGGTTTGCCCACGCCGCAGAATCACTCACTGGCCATGCCGTCGGCATGAACAATCTCGACGAGTTTTATCTTACCTGCAAAGAGGTTACTTTTTGGGGATTGGGGATTTCCTGTGTAGCGACGGTGGCCTACCTCCTTTTCTCCAACAGTATTATCGCCATTTTTACCGACCTTCCCGAAGTGGCCACTGCAACCCAACTTTACTGGCCATGGCTCACAGCCTTGCCTTTGGCAGGGCTACTCTGTTTTACCGCTGACGGTATTTTTATCGGCACGGGGAAAACCCGAGCAATGCAAGACACCATGTTACTGGCCGCCTTTGGCCTATTTTTACCTCTCTGGTATTTTTCTCGGCCTCTGGGCAACCACGGTCTTTGGCTGTCTTATCTCAGCTTTCTCGCCATTCGAAGCCTACTCATGAGCGGCATGTTCATTTATTACAGCCATCAGTCTCTTTGGGCGCCACACAAAACCTGACGACCACAAACATAGCCCGCTTATGCAAAGATGTTCTTTGCCTTTTCTCTGTACTCAACTAGCTTTGGTATATGGATACTGTCAACATTCGCCAAGCCATCGCCGCTGCTAGAGCTCACGAGAACACCACAAGCCAGTTGGCCCTACTACTAAAAGTTAGGGCCAAGAGTCTTCACCATTCCGTTCAGGTTCCCCCGCAAAACATTGTGCCGGCATTGCTCAACTTCATTATTCACTACATCGACCAGGTTCCTGAGTTTATCGATGCTGTGGATGCTATCGCCGATGAATGCGACATAACGGACTATACCGAGCCAGTCATGTCAATTGCGAAGGAGTTCTTTATCCAGCCCCCCAATTTGATTGAAGGGCATGAAGGGCTAAACGCTTTGATGGATGAATCTTACCTGGCTCACCGGTTGATTGAGGAGGTTAATGACCGCTTCATGTCCTGCTACAACACCCCCTTGGTACCAATGGATATGACTCGCTCAAACCTCATTATCCACCACCTGATCGGAGAACCTTTTGCCAACCAGCTGGATCAGGCGGTGCGCCTGATTACGGATAACTTACAGAGTCGCGACCTGGTGTTTGTCCCGGATGCTTGTAAAGAAGATAGAAGCCACCGCTGGGCAAACGACCTGCAACGGTGGCCGTGCTTAGTTGATAACCTCTCGGTCAACTTACTATTGAACGGGCAGACTGTCCGAATCATGATTCACTAATTTGAACTGCCTGGATCAACCAACCTAACAGGTTTTGTTTCAGCCAGCTTTTCTTCGTCGGTAAGATTCACCCTTGTTTCCAACTCTTTTGGTGCGCTCTGTAGAAACATCTGCTCCTTGAAGCCACAGCTCACACACTCACGAAAATCCTTGCCGTCTTCAATGAACACCGTCAACTTATCCATTTCACTGCATCTTGGGCAGACCGCTCCGGCAATAAAACGTTTTTGGGCTTTAAACATAAGGAGTCTTCTAATTTAGATAAAAATTACTCTGAACCATGGAAGCACCAAAATGACTTGAGGCTTCTGGAGGTATGGCTATTATAACGTTAAGTATCACTGATCACGGAACAGTATCATGACCGACAATATTAGATCTCACAAAGGCATCACTCCAACTCTGGGAAACAAGGTTTATATTGATCCCGCAGCCACCGTCATTGGCGATGTTACCTTGGGTGATGATGTCTCTGTATGGCCTGGCGCTGTCATCAGAGGAGACATGCACAGTATTTCTGTGGGCAATCGCTCCAACATACAAGACAGAGCCGTACTGCATATCACCCACGCCAGTGACTTTAACCCGGGCGGCTGGCCGCTCACCATTGGCGATGACGTTATTATTGGTCATGGCGCCATTTTACATGGGTGTACTTTAGGTAGCCGAATTCTGGTGGGCAATGGCGCGATTGTTAATGATGGTGTCATCGTGGAAGATGAGGTGATTATCGGTGCGGGAACGGTGGTTCCTCCCGGGAAACGACTAGAAAGCGGCAACCTCTACGTAGGCAACCCCTGCCGGTTATTGCGTACCGCCTCAGACGCTGAGCGAAAATTCTTTACCTATTCACCACAAAACTACGTAAAACTTAAAGACCAATATTTGGCCGAGCAGGCCGGTGATTGGCGCAATGCGGTGGAATGATTTGGGCGAGAGGCTGGGCACTATTTGCTCTCTAACAAACCTTTGTAGCCGCCCTCATTACTGGTATTAAAATACCCCATGCCCTCAAGTTCCCGCTGGGCGATGCCCGCCCGGCGACCACTGCCACAATAAAGCTTGATTGAAGTCTTTTTTTCTGGAGCAAGCGCTCTGATTCGCTCTGCAATTTCTATGTGGGGGATATTCACAGCCTCTGGAAAATGCCCTGATTCATACTCAGGTGCCGATCGAACATCGATCCACAACGCGTCCGCAGCAAACAACGGTGAGCTAACCCATAGCGATAACCCGACAAATACAGCAAATTTTCCAAACAATGTTTTCACGCGCCACACCCTCGCAAATTACAATCTACATCTAAGATCGGTAATCACCGCTTTGGTTTCCGGCTTAACCCCGCGCCAAATGTGGAAAGATTCTGCAGCCTGCTCGACCAACATACCCAAACCATCGGCAATACCACTCGCTCCGTGCTGTTTGGCCCATGCCATGAATACCGTTGGCTCCCCACCGTACATCATGTCATAGCAGTTCGCATTGTCCGCCAAAAGCCCATCAGGCAAGGGGGGGAGGTCTCCGGACAAGCTAGCACTCGTGCCATTAATCACCAGATCAAACTGCTGTCCTGGCAACATCTCAAAACCACAACCTAGCAGATAACCCATCTCTGCAAAGCCTTTCGATAACTGTAAGGCTTTATCTATGGTCCGGTTGGCAATCACTACATGCTGGGGTAACAGTTCAAGCAGTGGCTCAAGCACCCCGCGTACTGCACCCCCCGCACCGAGCACCAAGACTTTCTTAGCTTTAATTTGCCAGCCAAGATTACCCACCATATCTCGAACCATGCCAATACCGTCTGTGGTATCACCCAGCACTGCGCCATCTTCCTGAAAAATCAACGTATTGACGGCACCGGCATGACGAGCTCGAGCAGTAAGCTTGGCGGCATAACTATAGGCATCTTGTTTAAACGGGACGGTAATATTGAGCCCCTTACCACCCGCGGAAAAAAAGGCATCTGCCGCCTCAGTAAATCCACCCACATCAACCCGTTGTTTTTGATAGCAGATATCTTCACCTGTTGCTGAAGCAAATGCGGTGTGGATAGCCGGGGATTGACTGTGCTCTATGGGGTTGCCAAAAACGGCGTAGTTATCGGTCATAGCTGGGCCTGTTGATGCTCAATACTTGTCATGATCTAAAGCTTATTATCTAAAAATAGTTACACCCAAGCCTGGGGCTGAAGGTAGACCTCATACAATTCTGCTTCGGCTGTACCAGGCTCAGGCTGCCAATCATATTCCCACCGCACTAGGGGTGGCAGAGACATCAGGATAGACTCTGTACGACCACCTGTTTGTAATCCAAACAGTGTGCCCCGGTCATAGACCAGATTAAACTCCACATAGCGACCGCGACGGTACAGCTGAAACTGTCTCTCCCGTTCACCCCAAGGCATTGCCTTGCGACGCTGAATAATGGGTAAATACGCGTCCAAATAACTATCCCCGACTGAACGCATTAAACCAAAGCTTTGGTCAAAACCAGGCTGGTTGTAATCGTCAAAGAATAACCCACCGACACCACGTGGCTCATTGCGGTGCTTAAGAAAGAAATAATCATCGCACCATTGTTTGAAATGTGGATACACCTCTTCACCAAAAGGGTCACAGGCTGTCTTGGCTGTCTGATGCCAATGCTGGCAGTCCTCTAAATTACCGTAATAGGGCGTCAGGTCATAACCACCCCCAAACCACCATACTGGCTCTTCGCCTGGCTTTTCTGCAATGAAAAATCGTACGTTGGCGTGGGAGGTAGGAACATAGGGGTTTTCTGGGTGCATCACCAAGGAAACACCCATCGCTTCAAAGGAACGTCCCGCTAATTCAGGGCGTGCAGCGGTAGCGGAAGGTGGTAACTGTGTGCCATGTACATGAGAGAAATTGACACCCCCTTTTTCAAAGACACCACCCTCTGTGATGACTCTGCTTCGGCCACCGCCTCCCTCTTCGCGAACCCAGCTGTCTTCCTTGAACGACGCCTGCCCATCTTCTGTCTGCAAAACACCGCAAATACGATCCTGTAGTTCTAGTAGATAAGCTTTAACTGCCGCTTTATCTGTCATGCTCTTAACGCCTGTTTTAAAGGGTTTGGAAAAAAATCCCAAGAATAGCCTAGGATAGGACGGCTAAATAAGCACCCCTATCCTGAACGTAATGTTTCACCGGTGACTAAATGCTTAATGGAAGTAGGTTTTCTGCTCTTGCCCAACGACCCCGGTACCAGATAATCGAGTTTGTCACGAAAGTACAAATTTACTTTCAATATACTTTTAGCGGGTGGCAAACCGTGGGGGTTCGCTGATGTGGACACTAAAGGTCCACCAAATTGACGACACAACGCCGCAGCAACCGGGTGATCTGTCACTCGAAGAGCCAGTGTATCCTGGCCTCCTGTAATCCATGGGGGTGCTACATGATTATTGGGAACAAGCCAGGTTTGAGCACCAGGCCAGCTAGCATCTAACTGGTCTCGGTATTTTGGTAACAAGCCCACCAAAAATGGTTGGAACTGATGAATAGATGCTGCGATAAGAATAAGGCCCTTTCCTCGGCTTCGACGTTTCATCGACAATATTCTTTCAACTGCTATTGAGCAAAAAGGGTCACAACCCAACCCCCAAACGGCTTCAGTAGGGTAAGCCACAACACCACTGCTGTTTAAAGCAGCAGTGGCTTGGCTAATATGTTGATGACTATGATGGGGATGACTCATAACGGGTGTATTCAGCCGTTATTCAACTTCTCTTGCAGAGCAATATCTTTTTCAAGAATGATTCGAGCATTGTCAGCGCGCTCATCAAGTAGCTTCTGATGCAATTGGGGATCTGATACACCCAGAATTTGTGTCGCCAAGTAGGCCGCATTTTTTGCGCCGGCTTTTCCGATTGCGACCGTAGCCACAGGAATTCCGCCAGGCATTTGAACCGTAGAAAGTAATGCATCAATGCCATCCAGAGAAGCATTAATCGGTACACCAATCACCGGCCTCAGTGTATTGGCCGAAACGGCACCGGCTAGGTGGGCCGCCATGCCAGCAGCACAGATAAATGCTGCACAGCCTCGAGCGTCAGCATCCTGAACATAGCTATGCGTCGCTTCAGGCGTGCGGTGTGCTGATAGCACCCTGACTTCAAACGGCACATCAAATTTCTTCAAAATCTCGAAACTGGCTTCCATCACAGGAAGGTCTGAATCAGAGCCCATTAATATCGCGATAAAGGGTTTACCCATGGTTTCGTTCCCCCAGAAAAACAGGACACGCTACCCGAATAATCTATCCATGGCAATAATTTACATCAGCCGATGATATCGCCCATGACTACTTTCAACCGCTCCTTCGAGCTCTAGCAATATCAGCTGGTGGTTGAGTGTGGCAACGGGCAGTCTGGTTCTCTCCACCAGAGTATCAATATCTACTGGGTCAAACCCCAAGGCTGCAAGAAGCGACCCATTTTCCTCACTATCTATCTTTTTATTGCTGGATTCCATTTCCGTATAAGCCAACATTCCTCCTAACTGCTCAACAATATCCTGAGCCGACTCCACCAGAGTTGCCCCCTGCTTTAGCAGATGATGACTGCCTTTGCTCAGCACATTATGAATAGAACCCGGAACAGCAAATACTTCTCGGCCCTGCTCCAGGGCATATTTGGCGGTAATCAGAGAACCGCTCCTGATAGCCGCTTCCACCACCATCGTGCCAAGACTGAGGCCGCTGATGACTCGGTTACGCCGTGGGAAATTGGCAGGCAGCGGAGGTGTACCGGGTAGAAATTCGCTGATGATGGCACCGTTATTATCGAGAATTTGCTGATATAGCTCATGGTGCTGCCTTGGATAGACAACATCTAGTCCCGTGCCAAGAACCGCCACTGTTTTGCCCGTTTTAAGTGCACCCGTGTGAGCCGCGCCATCAATGCCCAACGCCATGCCACTGGTAATAGCAAAACCACTACCTGCCAACATTCTGGCAAATTCTGAGGCAATATTAAGTCCTGAGGCGGTGGCATTACGACTACCCACGATGGCGATCTGAGGAAGAGAAAGCAGTCCAACATCACCTCGAACAAACAACAGCGTTGGGGGTGTAGCAATCTCTTTGAGTAACGGTGGAAACAGCGGATCCACAATACTCAGGCAATGCACCTCATTGGCTTGGCACCAGTTTAAAGTGTCATTTGCACGAGCTTCTAGGGCTGTTTTGTCCCGCAACAAACTGTTGAGGCTTTGCCGAGCTCTTTTTGATAGCGGCTCTTTTAATAGCGCCTCGGGCCATTGCTCTGAGCCTGTCGATAACACAACGTCCAGAGAACCAAATACTTGATAGAGTTTGCCAATATCGGCCGTTGATAAGCCTTGATGAAAATGCAGCATCAATGCTGCTTTGGACTCCTTGTCCACGGTATTACTCCTTGTAATCCTTTGTGCTCTTTGTTGCTCACTGTACTTCTAGCGAAGGTTTATCCATAAAAAACGCCGACAGATGTCGGCGCTTACAGTCCCTAATTAGGTTAAGGGTTCTTTACCACGTCATTGATCGCGAGAGGTCGGTCAGCACTGAGTACTAGCCCATAACTCATCTTTTCAAAAGTCCGGAAAATCATCAGCAGGCCACCACGTTCATCAGGTAGTGTGATCTTTTCCTTGGCAACCCTGTCTGTAACAATTTCACCTTGCTTATAGATCGCAAGTACGTTGCCCACTGTAAGCCCTTCACGCTCACCGCGGTTAATGGCAACAACATCCAAGTGGCCCACCTGGGAAATACCACCTTCCACCGCCATGATGACACCCTCAACGGTATCTTCAGGAGCACTAGGATAGAACGTGGACTCCAAGCGCCGCTCTTCATGTGGCAAGAGACGCTCGCCAACCCGAACCTCTTCCTCTGTTCTGGTCGCCAACAAGGTACCAATATCGCCATCGACCGTTTTCAATTTAGCCGAACCTACGTCCTGAGCCCGGATACCTAGTGGCTCTTCCGTCTCGGGATCTATGTAGGGCTTACCGATACGATACAAACCATATGCTGGTGTTTCATCAAATTGGCCCCGTGCATAGAAATTATCACCAACACCAGAAAGTAGGCGTTTTTCATGACCCGCAACAACATAGGGAGCAGCATCAACCTCCTCCTGAGTAACGATACGATTGCGCGACAAGAAATTATTGATGATCTCCAGCGGCAGTGCGGGTATTGCTTCCGCATGAGGCAAAACCTTAACGCCCGGCGATAGCTTCACATTCCGGCCACGCTCTAGCGTCAACCGAGGACGACCATCGATGTAAACCAATGAGATAATATCGCCAGGATAAATTAAGTGTGGGTTGCGAATTTGTGGATTCACGTACCAAATTTCTGGCCAAAGCCAAGGATCCCTCAGATAAAACTCGGAAATATCCCAAAGGGTGTCACCCTTTTTCACCGTGTATTTATCGGGGACATCCTCATTAAAGGGGGCTTCCGCCGCGATGGCAATAATCGCAAAGGTGCAAGCGGCTACGATTCCCAGCAATGTTTTTTTCATTTTTCGGTCGTCCTGTATGCTATATCCCGATTGAGTGTATACTTCCCACCCCAAGGCATTAGTGTCTAAAACCCCTTCATTAGCCCTATGTTAGCAGTGGTTTACGCCAGATTGCTAGAAACTCGTCACAAACAAATGCCAATACTAAATATACTTGAATTTCCGGACCCCCGCCTTCGCACAGTAGCAAAACCCGTTACAGCCGTAGATGACCGCATCCGGACCCTACTGGATGACATGCTGGAAACCATGTACCAGGCACCGGGTATTGGGCTAGCGGCCACTCAAATAAATGTGCATCAGCGTATTATTGTGATGGATTTATCTGAGGATGCCAGCGAACCACTGGTATTGATTAACCCTGAAATTGAAATACTTGATAGTGAAACCTGCCCTAATCAGGAGGGTTGTTTATCTGTTCCCGGCTATTACGAAACGGTAGAACGCCCGGCACATATTCGCCTCAAAGCATTGGATAGAGACGGGACACCTTTTGAACTAGAGCCGGAAGATTTGATGGCTGTTTGTATCCAACATGAAATTGATCACCTCGATGGCAAACTGTTTGTAGACTATCTTTCCGCATTCAAACGAGGCCGCATCAAGAAAAAACTGGAAAAGCTTCACCGCCGTCAAGACGAACCCGCTTAATAAGGAATACCACATTGCGCATTGTTTTTGCTGGCACCCCCGAATTCGCTGCTCATCACCTGCAAGCTCTGCTAGATGATGATCACCATAAAATAGTCGCGGTATACACCCAACCAGATCGCCCCGCTGGGCGCGGGAAAAAACTCACTCCCAGCCCAGTCAAGGTACTAGCTCAGGCTCAAGGGTTAACGGTCAATCAACCCGTTAGCCTGAAAGAGGCCGAACAGCAGAAAATTCTTAACGATCTGAATGCCGATATTATGGTGGTGGTCGCCTATGGTTTACTGCTACCCAAAGCTATTCTGGATACACCGCAGCTTGGCTGTATCAATGTACATGCTTCACTGTTACCGCGTTGGCGTGGTGCAGCACCCATTCAGCGTGCGATCGAGGCCGGTGATAAAGAAACGGGTGTCACGATTATGCAAATGGACATAGGCCTGGATACTGGCGACATGCTGCTCAAGGCCCACTGTCCGATTGCTGAGACAGATACGGGCGGCTCACTTCACGATAAACTCGCCTCCATTGGCCCGCCGGCACTACTCAAAACCCTACTGGAATTGGAAGAAGACTCTGCTGTCGCTGAAAAGCAAGATGATGAACTGAGTAACTACGCCCCTAAAATAAGCAAGGATGAAGCGCTGTTGGACTGGAGCCAATCCGCCAAGGTTATTGCCCGCAAAGTCCGAGCCTTTAACCCATTCCCCGTGACCTATACCACCCTTGGGAATGAGGGCCGGGAAAAAACTGAGCGTGTTCGCTTTTGGCAAGCCGAGTGGAGCATGGATTCCACCGAGGCTGACCCTGGAACCATTGTCGATGCAACCAATAGTGGTATCCGGGTTAATGCCGGGGAGGGTAGTCTATTAATTACCGAACTTCAGCTGCCGGGCAAAAAACGACTGCCAGTGGCAGAGTTGCTCAAGTCGCGTGCCGATCTCTTCACCCCCGGTACAGTGCTTGGTCAGGGGATAACAGACCTATGAATGTTCGTGTGGCCGCCGCCAAGGTTATTGCTAGCGTATTAAACGATGAAGGTTCACTGAGCACGCTGCTGCCACAGTACGCCCCCAAGGTTGAAGAGCGAGACCGGGGGCTACTACAACAACTCTGTTATGGCACGCTACGGTACTACCCAAGAATTGCTGCCTACCTGAACTTGCTGCTTGCCAAACCCTTCAAAGCCAAAGATCGGGATCTGGAAGCGGTGCTGGCTTGCTCACTCTACCAGCTGCTGGAAACCCGCGTCCCCTCCCACGCCGCCGTCAATGAAGCGGTTGCTGCCTGTAAAGCACTCAAAAAGCTCTGGGCCAAAGGATTAGTTAACGCCGTACTACGCCGTTTTCTTCGCGAACGGGCTGAACTGGATGTAGCACTGAAAGATAACCCTACATTTAACACCGCGCACCCAGACTGGCTACGATCGATTTGGCAAGAAGCTTGGCCTCAGCAGCTGGACAACATCGTTCTGGCAAACAATACACAACCCCCCATGACCCTGAGAGTGAACCACCGCCACCTCAGCAGAGAAGCGTATCTCGAACGCCTCAACGTGGCTGGCATAGACGCCGTTGCTGCTCCATTCAGCAGTGACGGCATCACCCTCAAAAACCCACAGGATGTATTAGCGTTGCCGGGGTTTACTGAGGGTGATGTCAGTGTGCAAGATGAAGCCGCTCAACTTTCTGCTCAGTTGTTGGGTTTAGAACCTGGGCAGCGGGTGCTGGATGCTTGCTGTGCACCTGGCGGAAAAACCTGCCATATTCTGGAGCTGCTCGATAACACCGGTGAAGTGGTCGCTCTGGACATCGCAGCAAACCGGCTAGAGCGCGTCGAGGAGAACCTTGAGCGACTGGGCCTGCAGGCAGAGTTAATTGCTGCCGATGCCACTGATACAAATACCTGGTGGGACAGCAAGCCCTTTGACCGCATCCTGCTGGATGCCCCCTGTTCAGCCACCGGTGTCATCCGTCGCCACCCCGATGTGAAACTACTGCGCAAGCCGGCAGATGTTGCTAAGCTTGCGGAATTACAGCTGACTCTTTTAAAGGCCCTTTGGCCACTACTGGAGGAAGGTGGGGTTTTGCTCTACGCGACCTGCTCGACCCTCCCACAGGAGAATGATCAGGTAATACTGGAATTTATCCGGTCTATCAACAATGCTTCTGTGGAAAAGGTTGCGATTACGGCAGGAATGGAAACACCAGTAGGGCGCCAACTTTTACCCCAAGTTAACGGGCACGACGGCTTTTACTATGCCTTGCTAAGAAAGACTGCGACCGATTAGAGATTAGCTGCCGTAAATATTTAACAGTAGCTAACCTGGATTCAATCAACGGGACTATCCATTAAACGGAACTAACCGTTATGAAAATTGTAATTATTGGTGCCGGCCAAGTCGGCGGTACTCTTGCTGAGCACCTCGCCAGTGAATCCAATGATATTTCTGTGGTGGATCTAGACGGACGACGTCTGCGTGAGCTGCAGGACCGCCTAGATATCCGTACCGTTCAGGGCATGGGCTCTCACCCGGACGTACTAGTGCGTGCCGATATTGAAGACGCAGATATGTTGGTCGCTGTCACCAACAGCGATGAAGTCAATATGAGTGCCTGTCAGGTTGCCCATACACTGTTTCGAACACCCACCAAAATTGCCCGGGTAAGACATCGTAGTTACACCTCTAAAAAGAATCGTGAGCGCCTATTTAACGACAGCAACTTTCCCGTTGATTTTCTGATCACCCCAGAACAGGTTGTCACTGACTATATCCATCGGTTAGTTGAGCAGCCCGGCGCCCTTCAAGTATTGGACTTTGCCAATGGCTTGGTGCAATTAGTTGCCGTTCGGGTGGTAAAAGGTGGGCCTCTATTAGGCCAAGAGCTACGGCTATTACGCGAACATATGCCTAAAGTGGATGCCCGGGTTGCCGCTATTTTTCGGCGTGATCGCCCCATTGTTCCAGAAGGTGACACGGTGATTGAAGAAGACGATGAAGTCTTTTTTATTGCCGCGAAGAAAAATATCCGCAAAGTCATGAGTGAACTTCGAAGACTGGATAACCCTTATCGCCGGTTAATCATCGCTGGCGGGGGTAATATCGGATACCGCCTAGCCAAGGGGCTGGAAGACCGATACAACGTCAAGATCATTGAGTTTTCTGAAACACGCTGCGAGTACATTTCAGAGCGCCTCAATAAAACCGTTGTACTCCATGGTTCAGCCACAGATCAGGATTTATTGCTCGAAGAAAACATCGATAAAACCGATGTGTTTCTCGCGCTAACCAATGATGATGAAGTGAACATCATGGCGTCTCTGCTAGCCAAACGCCTTGGTGCCAGCAAGGTAATGACGCTGATCAACAACCCCGTCTATGCCAACTTGGTACAAGGTGGTGAAATTGATATTGCAATCTCACCCCAGCAAGCGACAACCAGTATCTTACTGGGCCATGTACGTCGGGGCGATACCGTGAGCGCACACTCTCTACGTAGAGGCGCTGCTGAAGCCATGGAAATTGTTGTCCACGGAGACAAAAGCACCTCGAAGGTAGTTGATCGCGCCATTCAAGATATTAAATCGCCCCCGGGCACCACGCTTGCTGCACTGGTGCGAGATGGTGAAGTCATTATTGCCCACCACGATACCGTGGTTAGAAATAACGATCATGCCATTGTGTTTGTAGTGGACAAAAAACGCACCCGGGAAATTGAAAAACTGTTTTCTGTCGGGTTCACCTTCTTCTAACGGCGCCTTAATAGATCATGCACTTTACCGTTATCTCAAAAGTTCTCGGCATGCTGTTAATGATCTTCAGCTTGACGCTGCTACCGCCCATTTTGGTCGCCAGTATTTACGAAGAGGCAACCCACCAAGCATTTTTCCTGTCCTTTGCCATTACCTTTTCTATCGGTATGTTGATGTGGCTACCCTACAGCCGAAATCAGGGGGAACTGCGTACCCGAGATGGGTTTTTAATTACCGTCATGTTTTGGTTAGAGCTAGGGCTGGTCGGGGCGCTGCCCTTTTTATTAGTTGATGCGCTCGACCTGTCGTTTACCGATGCATTATTTGAGTCCATGTCTGGCCTCACCACCACCGGAGCTACCGTCATTACCGGGCTGGATCTTTTACCAAAATCCATTCTCTATTATCGCCAGCAACTTCAGTGGCTGGGCGGTATTGGTATTGTAGTAATTGCCGTGGCTGTTATGCCGATGCTCGGAATCGGTGGTATGCAGCTATACCGTGCAGAAACACCAGGGCCGGTTAAAGACAGCAAACTCACGCCACGGATTACGGAAACGGCCAAAGCGCTGTTTCTGATTTACGTCACCCTGACCATTGCCTGCATGATCGCCTACTGGGTGGCAGGAATGACCTTTTTTGATGCCTTGGCACACAGCTTTTCCACCGTCGCTATTGGAGGCTTCTCGACTCACGATGCCAGTATGGGCTACTTCGAGAATAACCCTGCCATCATCAGCATCTGTATTTTCTTTATGATCGTTTCGGGGCTTAGCTTCGGATTACATTACTACGCCTGGATTCGTAAGTCGGTTTCCCATTACCTGCGTAATCCCGAAGCTAAAATGTATCTGATGATGCTCTTAGTCGGCGCTATTCTGGTCTGTCTCTACCTCTATTTTAGCGGCACCTATAACATGGAAGACAGCCTCTACCATGGCATCTTCCAAATGGTTTCGATCATGACCACCACCGGATTTTCTACGGACAACTTCAGTGTCTGGCCCAGCTTTGTACCCTTCCTATTGCTGTTCTTTTCCTTCTTTGGTGCCTGTGCAGGGTCTACCGGCGGTGGCATTAAAGTCGGTCGAATGCTGATTCTTGCCAAGCAGGGCATCCGAGAAATCTATCGGTTGATTCACCCCAGCGCCATATTCCCTATCAAGATACGGAACAAGCATGTGCCAGACAGAATTACCGATGCCATTTGGGCTTTCGTCGGCGTTTATCTGGCCGTCTTCTACTTTATGGTTTTACTACTGATGGCTTCCGGGCTGGACTACGTTACTGCCTGGTCAGCCACTGCCGCCTCACTGAACAATCTGGGCCCCGGTCTGGGTGAAGTCGCCGCTCACTATGGTGGTATCAACACCTTTGCAAAATGGGTGCTATGCAGCGGCATGATTCTGGGTCGACTGGAAATCTTTACCCTGCTGGTATTATTCACCCCCATGTTCTGGCGCAGATAACACAGCCCAGTACTGGGGAGTCCTTATGGGTATCTCTAAAAATAGTGATTTTTTCGTGAGTGCAAGAAAGCACCGCGCGGAAAACCGCAGTGTGCATAGAGGTACATGAGGATTTGAGCACGGAGCTGACGCTGCAATCGCGGAAAAAGTGCATTTTTAGAGGTGCCCATATGTCTCTCACTGAAAACCTGGAAAACATGTTAGCCAACAGCAATGATTCCGCCATGCTCCGGTTTGGTCTTGGCAGCGCCTATTTCAATGACAAAAACTATCAACAGGCCATTCCACACCTACAAAAGTGTATTGAGTGGGATAACAGCTATTCTGCTGCCTACAAGCTATTGGGGCGGGCACAAATTAAAGTAGGCTTAAGTGATCAAGCCAAATTTACGCTAGAGACAGGCTTGGAGCAGGCCGCGTTAAGTGGTGACAAACAAACCGAACGAGAAATTTCCGTCTTCTTAAAAAAACTAGAAAAACACTGAAGGGGTATTTTTATCCATGCGCACCTTTGTATTACGAGCCAGAGCAGCTCCCACCGACAGTCAGCGCCTACTCGCGTCTGTTGGCCAAGACGCTCATACCGAAATTCTGGCTCACACCCTGATGAACGCCATCTTTGTCGCGCAATCTCACCGCGATGACGTGGTTGTTCACCTAGTGTTGGAAAGCACTCAAGACTTTTCCCGCACCATTCGTTTTACTGCACGTGAGATACGCGATATCGGCGGTTTTCACGAACAGGCGCTGCTGAATAAAGTTGCCCAAGCTCTGGATGTCTCCATAGGGATGACCAAGGAGGACGAGCGTAACGTAGAAGCCGGAATCACTGTCCGCACCATTAGCTTTGAAAAGCTGGTACAAGAGCTGGCGGAAGATCATCAGCTATTTGTTATGGACAAGAAAGGCACGCCTATTCGCGAACAAGCGTTTGAGGGCAACCCCTGCTTTTTGCTCACCGACCATATCCAAATGCCAAAGAAGAGTTTCAATAGTTTGAAACGGTTAGGCGTAGAAAAAATTAGCCTGGGACCAAAAATGCTATTCGCTTCTCAATGTGTGGTACTTATCCACAACGAATTGGATCTCTGTTAAAGGATTAATACATTTAAGTACGACTCATTTGAACAACGGACAAATGTTTACCCAAATTTACCGAGCCATACTGTGTATAAAATATCTGTCAACCAGATCCACACTCGAACGTTATAAGAACGAGCCTTCTTTTAATCGTTAACACGGGTAATCCTCCATGAAGTATAGAAATATTTTTCTAGTATTCCTCGGTCTTATAAGTCTAATCGCCTGCTCAAACCAACCCGATAAATTACCTGTGATGAACGGTATTCTTCTAACGGATATCGGGTCCAATGACCTTAAATTATTCACCTATAAAGTGACCATGAGTGCACCACCAAGATCTAAGGGTGCCAAGGCGGAAGGACGGGGCGGTGGAAAACGAGGTAATAGAACACGGGGGAGTGGTGGAAGAGGCCATGAAGGTGTAACCGAAGCACAAAAAGAACACATTTATGCGCTGCTAGATGCCAAATTAACTGAGACCGGCTATTGCCGGGAAGGGTATATCAACATCGGTAGCTACTTTGAAAAAAGCCAGGCAGAACTTCGTGGTGAATGCAACGAAGGCGCAACCCTCGAAGATAGAGAAACATTCACTGCCAATAAAAATATAGCTATCGAAAAAGACCCCGGGCAGTTCAGCGATATACTGGCTCTCCCCACGCAACCTGAATAACACTTGTTACCGGATAACGGCGGTAAATTGGGCGTTAAATGAAAACCTTGCCCACCGATTATTGGCAGCTAATGCTCTGTTATAGCACGGCGATACTGGTTTCGGCCCACACGATAAACATCCACAAGACCCACTAACCAAACGACTAACAAAACCATTGTTGCGGTATTCACCGATTGAAATTCAGCGCTTGTCGACTGATGAGAAACCAATGCTAAAATTGTGGAGAGATCAGGCTGAATTTCTCCATAAATGATTTTATCCGCTAACACTAGTGCCTGATGGATAACCCCATAAATTAAAAAATAACTGGCGACTAATGCAGTAATAATTAAAGCCGTACCCACTCGGTAGCATTTCAAAAAAACATGTCCGCTACCAGGGAATAATAGTGCCGATAAAAGAACAGCCTTCTCAATTTTTTTCACTTGTCAGGTGCACCTTCTTTATATTGAAGCACACCATCCGGAATAATTTCCCATGTTGCTTTTGAGCCGACAAAAATATGCATACCGATTTCAATTTTTGGGTCGCCATTCACGCAGCCCAATGTGACCCCATGAATTTCACCATTAAAAATACCGCATAACGTTGAGCCACACTGGCTACAAAACTGAAGGCCAAAACCCTCTTTTCCACTATAGGATGTCAGTAAATTTTTGCCTGACAGCCATTTGAATTCCTGCGGGTCAAGGGCAGCGTACGAAGAGGCTTGTGAACTAAAGGCTTTACGGCAACGAGAACAATGGCATGACTTTGCATCACGCAGTTTTCCGCTAATTTGGTAGGTTATT
>JAGPWA010000109.1 GCA_018066715.1 Porticoccus sp.
AAAGCGGGCGCCTGCCTCTATGGCATTGGTGATCTAGAAACTCTCGCCAGAGATACCCATAAATTTGAATCACGATATTTGGATAAATTGATCGGCCCCTACCCCGCTCAACAAGCAATCTATCAGGACCGGTCACCAATCCACCATATCGATCAATTCAACTGCCCCGTGATCTTTTTTCAAGGGTTAGATGACAAAGTCGTACCACCAGAGCAAGCTGTCGCCATGTCTGCTGCCCTGAAAGAGAAACATCTACCCGTTGCCTATCTACCTTTTGAAGGTGAGGGACACGGATTTCGTAAGGCAGGAACCATAAAGCAATCACTGGAAGCCGAGCTCTTTTTCTATGGCAAAGTATTTGGCTTTAACCCTGCAGGTGAACTGCCCGCAATCCCTATCAGTAATCTCTAAGCACTCTGGATGGCTGAACAGATAATGAATGGCAACCATCATGGGTAGATACCGGCCCCCTGTGCCCAAAAGTGCACCCTATATCACTCCAGAGGGCGCTAGGGCTCTTGAAAAAGAATTAAAATATTTATGGAAAGTGGAACGGCCGGCAGTAACCGCAACCGTCCATGAAGCAGCAAAAAATGGTGACCGTTCAGAAAACGGTGATTATATTTATGGCAAAAAACGGCTACGAGAAATTGATCGCCGGGTGCGTTATCTCGGCAAGCGGCTGGATGATGTCACTATCGTAGATCGTATTCCCGATGACACAAATAAAGTTTACTTTGGTGCCTGGGTTACGCTGGAAAATACCGATGGTAACGAGCAGTGTTACCGTATTGTGGGTGCCGATGAGCTCGATCCGAAAGAAAGTAGAATCAGTGTAGATTCACCCATGTCAAAAAGTATTCTTGGCAAACGTATTGATGAGGAAATCCGGATAAATAACAGTGTCTGGATTATTACAAAAATCCACTACTCCGCCATAAACTAGCACCCACATTGCAGGCCAATCCTTTATTTTTATGCAGATACGCCTAAATATTTAGAACTATTTAATCCCATAAACAAAGACACTCTTTTCACAGAACAATTACGTTGAAAGCACTGTATCTGTTAATAACTCATTGACAGGAAAATCCTTAATATCAATACCATAATCACCATGTTTTAGCACCCGATGAACAAGACACTCTTCTGCTTCACCAACCCTATCAAGGGCTAACAAATCAACAAAAATAGGTTTTTGAGCGTGTTTTTCGCTATCGAGCACAACACTTAGTTGTGGTAATTGACGATATTTTGGGTCGCTCATTAGCACGATACCCACACAACCATTTTTTAGTTCCACGATGGAACCCGGCGGGTATGGTCCCATTGCATGGATAAATTCCAGAGCAAAATCCCCATCAAATTGCTTGCCGCGATGACGATAAATTTGCTGTAGCGCCTGCAAAGGTGACTTCCCCTCAGCATAGACCCTTGGGCTAACCATCGCGTCGTAAGCATCAATAATACTAATGATTCTTGAGGTCTGGGGTAATGTCTTCGCAGACAAGCCTCGTGGGTAGCCTTTACTATCAAAACGTTCATGATGATTAATCACGGCATCAGCGGCATACCTACCGCCATCCTTACTTTTCATCAACAGATCACGACCCAGCATTGGGTGCTTTTTCATTAGCTTGCTTTCTTCATCCGTGAGCGCTTCTTTCTTGAACAGAATATCCAACGGTATTTTAATCATACCCAAGTCTGCCAATAGGCCGTGCAGACCCAACCGCATCATCTCATTTTCATTCAGCCGAAGAACCCGGCCAAAATTGATGGCATGAATTGAGGTATGCAGACAGTGTTCCAGTAGATATTGCTTAGGCTCTTTGAGTCTGGTCATCCACAACAGAGCATCGGGGTGTCGCAATATACTCTGAACAAAACCTGCTACTAATTGCTTCGCTAACTGTATATCAATTTGATTCTCTACACGTGCCTGCTTCAGCAGGCACGCCATCATTTTTCGAGACTCAAAATAAATTTTTCGGGCAGGCTGATGCTCTTCAAAAACAGAGGATGTAGGTTCATGGGGTTTACGTTCCCCAATGGTCAAAGCTAACGATTGTTTTTCATGGTTTTGTTGCGAAAAAATACCTGTCTCTAAACTCTCTCTCTGAAAGGGGTTTGTCGTATTTAATCTATCGGCGTCTCTGGCAAAAGGATCTTTTTTCCCCGCCCACGAACGACCCTGCTTTTCCACAAAAACATGGGTACATAGCTCACGAAGTTTTTTAATTTCTGTGAGGCTTGTGACAGAAAACCCCTGGGTCAAAAAGGGCGTGCCAAGCCAAGTTCTGTCCAGCTCAGCTACAAACATCCCAATTTTTACTTCATTGGCAGGGACACGAATCAAGCTCGATCTATCGAGAAACTTATTGTCCATTGGAAAATACTCCCCCACGAGCTGCCTTCTCATGGCAACATTGATACCGGCCTTAGCAAGGTGACCGTTTAAAATATAAATCGAGCAGTTAGCCCATGTAGTAACACACCAAGCATCAAACTTCTTCGTTAGGAGCCATGCCAGCCAGAGCACTTCTCACTGGATACTCTTCAAGATAGATACCGTGAGACCCATCTTTCAATACTTTTCGGATCAGCCAGTCTCTGGGCAATGTTCCTCTCTCTACACCCAGCAGATCGACCACCTCCTCGCCCATGGCACTCTTATCCTTATCCAGCACCACTCTCACTTGAGGTAAATGTCGTTTCTTTTCTTGTGAGGACAGCACAATCCCCACATGGCCATTATTGAGCTCCACAATCGTGCCTGGAGGATATGGGCCCATTAATTGGATAAATTCCAGTGCCAGCTCTTCATCAAAGTGCTTACCACGACATCGATATATTTCCTTCAATGCATCTAATGTTGAACGTGCGGCGTCATAACAACGGTCGCTGGTCATGGCGTCAAAGGCATCAACAATGGCAATAATTCGTGAATACTGAGATAACTCTTTAGCAAACAGCCCGCGAGGATAACCCTGACCATCCATTTGTTCATGATGATTAAATGCCACATCTACCGCATAGCTCATAGAACCTTCTGATTTCATCAAAAGGTTTCGGCCAATCTCTGGGTGTTTCTTCATCTCGGAAAATTCTTCTTCCGAGAGTTTAGACGGCTTATTGAGAATTTCATCTGGAATTTGCATCTTGCCCACATCGTGCAACATACCACCGGCACCCAGCTTAACTAATTCCTCGTCCTCTAATCGCAGGTGACGCCCAAAAGCAATGGCCAGAATACAAACATTCAGGCAATGCTCCATGGTGTATTGATCCACATGTTTAATCTTAGCCATCCACATCAGGGCACTGGGGTTACGCAAAAGGCTTTCAACACAACTGGTGACCACCTTCTTCGCCCCCTGAGTATCCAGTGCATTACCAAGCCTTGCATCCTCAAGTATTCCAGACACCGTATGGTGAGCCGCTTTATAGGCTTCTCGTGCGGCCGGGTGCTCTTCTTCTGTTCCACGTTGTACTCGATGCTCAGTCCGACCATACATCGTCTCCACAGCTGAAGCCGTCTCATCAGATTTACGGACTCGTTTTTGTAAACCACTATCGCCTGAGCCATCAGTACTGCGTTTGGGCATACCAAACCCTGATCTAAATGGGTCTTTTTTGTCTCCCCAGAGACGACCTTCCTTGTCCACGAAAACGAAGTCACAGTATTCCTTCAGTTTACGTATCTCCGAAAGACTTCTGATGGTAAAGCCTTGCATAAGAAATGGTGTTTCTAGCCAGGGCCGATCAAGTTCAGCAACAAACATACCCAGTTTTAGCCCAGATGCTGGCACACGGATATAATTTGACCGGTCAATAAACTTGTTGCTCATGAAGCTTCCTTAAAACTGCTAAAAAATATACATATCTGATTCCGCAGCATATCAGAACTTGTTCATAATCTTACGTTAGCTAGGCTGTTCTGCCATCTGTTGTTGTAAAAGATGGATGACTTCATCACAACACCAGTAAAACCTGAAATTCTAAGTAGGTATTTAGTCAGTGTTTCTTTTGTCATCATCAGCCACCGCCCAATAAGTATTGAGCAGGAACCCACCGAGTATCCCCAGAAGTAACCACAAAGGCCAGCCCCGCTCCGGAACCGTGAGTAAAACCCAAGCCACCCCTAGCATCACTAACAACGACACCTTGGGCAGCCTTACCTTGGTACTCATTGACGACCCATCATCATAGGTCCAAAACCTATTAACCAATGGAGCCAATGCTGCCAATAGCACTCCCAACCATGATTTATCGAAATCTGCGCCACCAAAACTCGTACTGTAAAGCAGTACATTGTAAACCAAGACACAACCCACTGAGGCCATGAGCCAAGCATGGAAGATAAAAGAGAATAGTTTTTTCATGTTCCAAGTCACCCATAGCTAACAGCTTGAATATCAGGCTTTCTTCTGTATTAAGGCTCTCATGGTAATCGAGGGCACACCACAATGGGAAGCCAACTATTTCCAGCAGGAACACAGTGTTACTTATACAGTCGCCGTTTGATGAGCACCCTGAGTGCGAAGAATACGCAAAACATCCTCCCGCCTGGAGCCAAAAACTTAGCGTGAGTTGCTCTTCATAGTATGTCTTGGGTTATTTTTTTCGAGCTAATGTTAATCCATCAGCAATGGGAACCAAACTGATATCCACGCGATTGTCAGACAATAACTGTTGGTTAAATGTACGGATAGCACAGGTATCCACATCCTGCTTGTGGTGGTCAATCACAGCGCCATCCCACAGCACATTATCGATGGCGATTAATCCACCCGGACGCAGTAAATCAAAGCAAAGCTCAAAATAACCTGCATAGCTTTCTTTATCCGCATCAATAAAAGCAAAATCAAACGTGGAGGATCGCCCTTCATTGATCAAGCTACCTAGGGTCTCCATTGCTGGAGCCAATCGCAAATCAATTTTCTGTGACACGCCTGCCTCTAACCAATAATGACGTGCTATGTTGGTATATTCTTCACTGATATCACAGGCAATAATTTGCCCGTTGTCGGGCAAGGCCATTGCCACAGCCAAGGCACTGTAACCGGTGTAGACGCCCACTTCGATGGTATTTTTGGCCCCAATTAACTGGACCAAAAGTGCCATAAACTGCCCCTGCTCAGGTGCAATTTGCATATTTGCTGTGGGGAGGCTTGATGTCTCTTCTCGTAGTGCCTTTAGAATATCCGACTCACGAAGCGATACATCGAGAAGGTAGGCATACAGCTGCTCTGTCAGATTGATACTTTTATTCGACATATCAATACCTGCAACCTAAATCCTATCAACCTGAGGATGCTGCTGAAGATCGAGAACTCTCTCCAGCACCTAACATCACACCTATCCAACGAGTGTCTTCATCATTTTCCAATGCAATTTTTACCATAATCGTCAATGGTATTGAGAGCAACATACCCACTGGGCCTAAAACCCACCCCCAAAAAACTAAAGATAAAAAGACAACTAATGGTGATAAGTTAAGCCCCTTGCCCATCAGGCGGGGTTCCAATAGGCTCCCCACAGAAATATTGACTACCAGATAACCTATGGCGACGAGCCCAGCAGGAAAAGGGCCTAACTGAATAAGTGCTAATAAAATGGTGGGCACCGCAGCAATAATAGATCCAACGGTGGGGATAAAATTAAGTAAAAAAGCGATCAGCCCCCACATCACTGGGTAATCCACACCAAGTATCCATAACCAAACAGCCACCAAAACACCGGTCAACAAGCTTAGAAGGGATTTAATACCCAAGTAGCTGTGCACACTCTCGGCAAATCGGGACAATCCTTCATTGGGGGTTCCAGCATGATTTCTAGCGGATTGAAGTTTTTCACTAAACCCCATTTCTTCTGCCAGAATAAAAACCACCGTCAACAAAATCATAAAGGCATTGGTCATCACGTTACCAAAGGATGCCAGGGTATTGCCCGCTAATTGCATAACGGTACTGGGGTCAAAGCTTTGCTTCATCTGCTCTATATCAAAGGGCATGCCGCGATCACTTAACCAATGGAGTAAACCACCGCTCATCTCCTGTAATCTGGTCTGATATTCTGGCAAGTTCTGACGAAAATCACTAATGGAGGAGCCCACTAGAATACCAGTCAACCAACCCACCAATACTACCAAGCTGATAATTAGGCAAATGGCCAATCCACTCGGTACTTTCTTTTTTCTCAACCACGCCAGTAAGGGTGAAAAAATCAACGCAATAAAGACAGAAAGCAAAAAAGGCACCAGTAACGTTTCTGCTGATTTAATGCCTGCAACCACGACCACAAATGCTGCAGCAACGAGAAGCACTCTCGCCATGGGTGAATATTCCTTGCTCATTCTTTCTCTCCAATCAAATCTGCCAGTAACTTGCTCACTTCTTTAATACCGTTGTCCGTCAATAAATAACCTGTACCGCCAATATACTCATGCTCACTGAGTTCATCACAACGTCGACGGACTTCTTCTAGTTGCTCATTATGTCTGATCGGCATTCCCAGAAACACCTGCCAATCATTTTCTGTAGCTCGGCCTTCAACAACTAATGTCAGTAGCGTGACCAGATTTTGTTTATCTAAACGGTACACAGGTGTTCCCACCCGGATAAAAACCAAGAAAATGAGCACCACAAAAATAAAGGTAAAAAATAATGTTAGTACAAAATTCATGGCATCACTATTCGTTCAAGCCCGCTCAATAAGTATGTACGCCTTACTCCGTATTGAACGAGGAAAGCTCCTTGTTTAAATGCGTAAACAATACCATTCGTTTCTCACTGTCTTGGTTAGCAAGCTGCTCAATCTCTGTGGCGATTTTTTGCACTTCATGTAACCGCTCATGAAGTACTTCAATATAGTTATTGATCATGACGGCTTCTTCTTGAAAAACATCCTTTTCCCGCAATCTAACTCTAGCCGTTAGGTCACCCTCAGCTAGTTTTTCCATCTGACGAACAATCACATAAACAGGGCCTGCAATTTTGTGACTAGAAATCAAACTACCCCACCAGACTCCAGCAATTAATATCACCTCTATGATGGCCAACAGTACAGTTTGCTTCGCACTAAAAGGAAAGCCCTCGGAATTAGGTAATACTGCATTAATAACAATAAATAGATTAACTAGCAGCACCGTAACGACGACCGTCAACAAAGCATACTGATACTGAAACCGGCTATTGATGACGAGCGTACTTCGGCGGTTATTCATAGTCTTTTCCCCACATTTTTCACCATAATTAATGTGCAATTTCAGGGCGATTATCGAAACAACACTGAACACTGTTCTGTGGATACTGTTTCATCACTCAGACTATTGCAACCACCCAAACCGGGCAACGGTTATTCCTAGTGACAGTTATTACTTGAATCACAGTCACCGTAATACCAACGGGATAACGCTCACTACAGCGATAGAGAAAGACGACACTTCATAGATAAAATGTAACACGGGGGTCTCGTGCTAGGTAGGAATGGGGCACACCTAAAAGGCATTGCCCCATTTTCAGGTTGAAGGTAACTAGAGTTCTTTCGTAGACCTAAAGTCAATCTCCGGGTATCGCTCCTCTGTGAGCGATAAATTGACTCGAGTAGATGCCAGGTAGGTCAGATGACCGCCGCCATCTATGGCAACGCCCTCTGGAACCTTGCGTTTGAGTTCCTCAATTTTTTTACTGTCATCAGACTCAATCCACCGGGCGGTATAGACATTAATAGCCTCATAGACAGCTTCAACGCTATATTCATCCTTGAGTCGGTACGCCACAACTTCAAACTGTAGCTGCCCTACTGCACCGACAATAATGTCATTGTTATTAATAGGGAAAAAAACTTGAGTACTACCCTCTTCAGAAAGCTGTTGTATGCCTTTCCGTAATTGTTTCATTTTCAGTGGATCACGCAATCGAATTCGCCGAAACAGCTCCGGTGCAAAGTGGGGAATGCCGGTAAATTTTAGTGCCTCACCACTGGTGAAGGTATCACCGATTTGAATCGTGCCATGGTTATGCAATCCAATGATGTCACCGGCCATTGCTTCTTCCACGGTTAATCGTTCACCCGCTTTGAAGCCCACGGCATCGGCAACACGCACATCCTTGCCCTGCCGTACATGGTGCATTTTCATACCTTTGGTATATTTCCCTGAGCAGATCCGCATAAAGGCAATACGATCCCGGTGTTTTGGGTCCATGTTGGCCTGAATTTTAAAGACGAAACCAGAAAACTGTTCCTCCGTGGCAACCACTTCACGCTCCACTGTAGCTCGTGGCTGCGGCGCGGGAGCCCAGTCTACAAAGTGGTTCAACATTTCTCGTACACCAAAATTCGACAACGCAGTACCAAAAAAGACTGGCGTTAACTGACCCGCTAAAAACATTTCCAGGTCAAACTCGTTGGTGGCACCTCGCACCAACTCAATTTCTTCGCGGATATCATCGACGTAGTAACCCAAAAGCTCTGTGGCTTCATCGGAATCCAGCCCTTTGATCTGAATATCGTCGGGAATGGTGTGCCCCTGCCCCGGCTGAAAAACATGGATGGTATCGGTGTATAGGTTGTAAACGCCCTTGAACTCCTTGCCGCTGCCAATTGGCCAGTTGATCGGCGCCCCAGAAATTTTTAGTACCGCTTCAATCTCATCCAGAAGCTCCACAGGGTCGCGAATATCGCGATCCATCTTATTCACAAAAGAGATAATCGGTGTATCCCGTAGTCGGCAAACATCCATCAGCTTGATGGTGCGCTTTTCTACGCCCTTGGCCCCATCGATCACCATAAGTGCAGAATCTACAGCCGTGAGTGTTCGGTAGGTATCCTCGGAAAAATCCTCGTGCCCCGGGGTATCAAGTAGGTTGACCATGCGGTCATTGTGGGGGAACTGCATAACAGAAGAGGTGACGGAGATACCCCGCTCCTGCTCCATCTGCATCCAGTCAGAAGTCGCATGACGGTCACTTTTCTTGCCCTTTATCGTCCCCGCCACCTGGATAAGGTTGCCGAATAACAACAGTTTTTCGGTGATGGTGGTTTTACCGGCATCCGGGTGAGAAATAATGGCAAATGTGCGCCGCTTATTGATTTCGTTAATAAAATTGGCGTCAGCCATTGCTTTTAATTCCCGGTTTATACCGCTATTTATATTGATGAGGTTGACTTGCCATGCATTACTTCCAATCAACAGCACAGCAAAAAGGACGCCATTATACAGCTAGGAGCGAATGTATTTCAGCTGACTTATTTCGGCCTTCTCGGGCTAAGAAGTGGAGGAATCAATGCTGACAAAATGGCTGGAAAAAAAAGTAACCTAAGCGGTATGCCGTAAGGGCCCACGACAAGTCATACTCTCCCCATAGTCTCGAGTTCACCCCTAAAATCCGGGTGCGCAATAGCAATTAATCGTTCCCTCCGTTCTCCTAAGCTCAAACCATGAAGATAAGCCACACCGTATTCAGTCACCACATAATCTACCTGTGCACGAGAAGTTACGACGCCTGCGCCCTGAGTTAGATAGGGCACAATTCGTGAGCATTGGCCAGACAAGGCCGTTGAAGGCAGCGCAATGATTGAGCGCCCCCCGTCTGATAACTGGGAGCCGGTCACAAAATCTACCTGACCACCAAAACCGGAATAGACTTTGTCGCCAATGGAGTCGGCACAAACTTGACCCGTAAGGTCAATCTGAATAGCGCTATTGATAGAGACTACTTGCGGATTTTTACGAATTACCGCCGGATTGTTAACGTATTCGATATCGAGAAATGCCACTTCAGAATTATCATCTACAAAATCATAAAGCGCCTTTGAACCCTGTACAAAACCTGTGACGATCTTACCCCGGTGTATTACTTTTCGGCTATTATCAATAACACCAGATTCGACCAACGCCGGCACCCCACTGGAAAACATTTCTGTGTGTATACCAAGGTGTTGATGCCCAGTAAGGTTCATAAGCACAGCATCAGGGATACCCCCAATACCCATCTGCAGACAGTCTCCATCCCGTATCAGTTCAGCTACATGGCGGCCAATATCCCCATAGACTTCTGAGGGAGTAGAAAGCTCAAAATTTGGTATTTCACTGTCAATTTCAACGGCATAATCAATCAGTTTGAAAGGGATTGCGGCATCGCCATGGGTTCTGGGCATATTTGGATTAATTTGAGCAATAATTGTTTTTGCCACATCACAGGCCGCCAGAGTCGCCTCCACAGAAACACCTAGAGAACAGTTGCCATGTTGATCGGGTGGAGATACTTGTATTAGTGCCACATCAACAGGCTGTCTCCCGCTACGAAGTAGTTTTGGGATTTCAGATAAAAAAATCGGAACATAGTCCGCCTTACCCTCATTAACCAGCTTGCGGGTACTGTGGCCAACAAAGTAACAGCGATTACGTAAATGTCCTTCTAGAAGTGGATGACAAACTGCCTCGGCATGCTCCAGATGGAGCTGTAATAATTCAACATCTTCCAGTTCTATGGCATGTTCAGCCAATGCTTCCAACATCCTGTAGGGGGTCGCGGCCATGGAGTGGCACCAAACCCGGTCGCCCGATTTGATATGTGCAATTGCCTCTTGAGCCGTCGAATAAACTACTGCCATAACCCCGCCCTAATCATTTTCCAATGAATTGTAGATGATGACTATTCTAAGTGCGCGATATTAAATTTTTGTGAAGCCCTACGACTTGATCTAAAACAGTAAGCTTCCTTAGCTGTCGCTTAGAACCAAGAAAGCATTTTTAGAGATGCCCCCCATAGCTGCGGGTCTTCCAGCTATAGGAAATATAGCCATAGGGGACGTTGTAGATAAGGTGCCAGTATTACAAACTGGCCCTACTTGCAAAGCAACACGGACAATTAGTGAGCATTCGGAATAACACCCACTTGAGGCATCTCTGCCAAACCGATATCCCGAGCATGTTGCTCAAAACCTTTATTCTTCCAGAAGAACGCTCCGGGCATGGTGGTGGGAATCACCAACACATAAAACAATGCACGTCCCACAACACTGGTGACAAGCAATAACAAGCCAGCAACTGACCAGCCAACTAAGGCCAATAGACTGTCACCAGAAAATACCAGTAACCCCATCATCAGCAGTAGGTTCAAACCCTGCAGTACATTACGACAATAGTAAGTCTTACCAAAGGTAGTGCATTGAACAAAGTGCGATGCAGCGCCTTCGTGTGTAGCACTATTCATGGCACGAGAATGGGCCATCAAACCAACACTCTCGGCAGTTACACCAATGAACATCAGCAAACCCGAGAGCATCACAGCAGAACTACAATCTGCTTTCATCAGTGTTAGTGTCGTAACAATAACCACACCACTCACCAAGGCACCGAGACTCAACATATTGCCAAAAAAGCTGGTGACCACTTGCCAGTGGTTCCAAAATGGGCGGGCTTTAATACGGTAGCAACGGTTCATGTAGTACAGACCGGCTAATGCGGAAGGTACCGCTAGCCAACCAAATACATTAGCTAGGTTAGTCATCAAACTGGGCGAGAGAATTTCCGTCATAGCTCCCCCCAACAACGCTGTATCTAGGGATTGAAGCAAGCTATTTTCTGGCAGGGAAAACAATATATGTAACCCTAATGCGCCCATAAAAGCAGCAATACCCAACCCTTCACGGCAAACGGGAGAATGCCTCCAATTATTAAAACCACGATAAAAACGCTTGGGTTTGCCCAAGTGCATGCTAGACATAAAGAGCCCAAAACCCACCATTAAGA
>JAGPWA010000151.1 GCA_018066715.1 Porticoccus sp.
TAGAGCACGAATTCATGGTTGTCCATGGCTTTCCGTAACCGGGTATTCATAGCGACCTGACGCTGCGCCTTTTCGGTAATACAGGGGTCAAAAAAGGCTATGCTGTTGCGGCCTTTTCGCTTGGCCTCATACATTGCTGTATCTGCATACTGCAACACTCGGTCAGCAGTGATTTCGGAATCTGTTAGTAAGGCGATGCCAATACTGGCGGTGAGAATAACCTCGTGGCCGTCGAGGAACAGCGGCGTAGCCACGGCCTCTCCAATCTTTTCAGCAACTGCCTGTGCATCCCAGGCAGCTTGGGAAATGTTGTCTGATAATTGCGGAATGAACAATACAAATTCATCGCCACTCATTCGAGCCAACATATTTTCACCGGTCACCAAAGTGGCGACGGCTCGCCCCACTTTCTTGATCACCTGATCACCGACATTATGGCCCCAGGAATCATTGATATCCTTGAAGTGGTCCAGATCTAACATCATCATCGCACCACACACCTGCTGCCCCTGATGCTCCTCCAGAAAGGTAGCCACTGTTTGAATTAACATTTGCCGATTTGGCAAATTAGTCAATTTGTCGAAGAAATGAGCTCGGGTTGCCTTGTCCCAAGGTTGAGGGCAATTCGTGTCAGCTACTTGCTCAGTCAGGATAGGGGGATCAATACCATCGACATCGAGAATAACCTCACCCTCTACCGGCTGAGCCACTAACTCAGGCTCAACGCGCAAAGGATCTACCTTCGGTTCCAAACCCTTGGGGTCAGCTGTTGGTTGTATCTCTTTTGTGGGGGGCACTACGGGTGACACGGAAAAATCTTTCGTCTCAAGAGTCGACACTGCCTCAGACGCCTGTCGGTTCAGCATCACCACTAACTCTTTACCATCTTCCGTGACATAAACGATATTAAGGGTGACCTCAGTTGGGCCACTGATCGAAGGACACTGCCATATAACCTCTTGGCTATGGTCACGAAGTGCTTTTTTTAGCTGTAGCTTAAGA
>JAGPWA010000139.1 GCA_018066715.1 Porticoccus sp.
TCTGGGTGGTTTTGTACGTTCTTCCTGGGACGAAGTGAACGAAATGATTGCCGCGGCAAACGTTTATACGGCGAAAGAACATGGCCCTGACCGGATTGTTGGTTTCTCTCCCATTCCGGCGATGTCGATGGTTTCTTATGCCGCGGGCTCTCGTTACCTATCATTGATTGGCGGCGTCTGCATGAGCTTCTATGACTGGTATTGTGACTTGCCACCCGCGTCACCTATGACTTGGGGGGAGCAAACCGATGTACCCGAATCTGCCGACTGGTATAACTCGAACTATCTCATTTTGTGGGGCTCCAATGTGCCTCAAACACGTACCCCCGATGCCCACTTCTTTACGGAAGTTCGCTACAAGGGTGCGAAAGGCGTGGTGATTACGCCGGACTACAGTGAAGCGGCCAAATTGGCAGATATGTGGTTGAACCCTAAACAGGGAACCGATGCTGCGGTTGCCATGGCCTTTGGCCATGTCATTCTGAAAGAATTTCACCTCGACAACCCCAGTGCTTACTTCACTGAATATGTACGCCAGTATTCAGATATGCCTAATCTGGTGACCTTGGAACCTACAGAAGGTGGTTACAAGTCGAGCCGATTCCTGCGGGCATCTGATTTAGCGGATAATCTAGGCCAGGAAAATAATCCCGATTGGAAAACCATTGCACTGGATGAACTCAGTGGTGAATTAGTCTCGCCCCAAGGTTCCATTGGTTACCGCTGGGGTGAGCAGGGTGATGGCATAGGTAAGTGGAATATAGAAACCCGTGAGGGCAAAGACGGCAATGAAGTGAAATTGCAGCTGTCCCTGATCGAAGGTGGTGATGTTGAAGCCGTTGCCTTCCCTTACTTTGCTGCCGGAGGCAGTGATCATTGGGATAAGCAAGAAGGTGAAAGCATTCAAATGCGCAATGTGCCTACCCGTACCATTACATTGGCGGATGGGTCTCAAGCGAAAGTGACTACCGTTTACGATTTAATGATGGCGAACTATGGCATAGACCGTGGTTTGGGCGGAGAGCATGTAGCCTCCAGCTTTGATGATGAAAATGTTGCTTACACGCCAGCTTGGCAAGAAAAAATTACCGGTGTTCCTCGCGCCAAAATTATTCAAGTAGCCAGAGAGTTTGCTGATAATGCTGATAAGACCCGTGGTAAATCCATGGTCATTGTCGGTGCGGCAATGAACCACTGGTACCACATGGATATGAACTATCGTGGTCTGATCAATATGCTGATCATGTGTGGTTGTGTTGGTCAAAGTGGTGGCGGCTGGGCTCACTATGTGGGGCAGGAAAAACTGCGTCCACAAACGGGCTGGTTACCCTTGGCATTTGGACTGGACTGGAGTCGTCCACCTCGCCAGATGAACTCCACCTCGTTCTTCTATAACCACAGTTCTCAGTGGCGTCACGAAAAAGTGAGTATGCATGATGTGCTATCGCCCATCGCGGATAAATCACAGTTCCAGGAACACACGCTCGACTACAACATTAAAGCCGAACGTATGGGCTGGTTGCCTTCAGCGCCACAGCTAAACAGGAATCCGCTGCAACTGACCCGTGATGCGGAAGCGGCAGGCATGGATCCAAAAGATTATGCCGTGCAGGAGCTGAAATCCGGCAACTTGAGATTTGCTGCAGAGCAGCCCGACAGCCCTGAAAACTTCCCACGCAATATGTTTATTTGGCGCTCAAACCTACTGGGTTCATCCGGTAAAGGCCACGAGTACATGCTTAAGTACCTGCTGGGTACTAAAAATGGTGTGATGAATGACGATAACGGTGTCAGTGGCGGGCTAATCCCTCAGGAAGCTGAGTGGGTTGATGAAGCCGCTACCGGTAAATTGGATCTGGTGGTCACTCTGGATTTCCGGATGTCATCTACCTGTATGTACTCCGATATCGTGTTGCCTACCGCAACCTGGTACGAGAAAGATGATTTGAATACATCCGACATGCATCCCTTTATTCACCCACTGTCAAAAGCGGCTGACCCTGCATGGGAAGCCCGTTCTGACTGGGATATCTACAAAGGGATCGCTAAGAAGTTCTCTGAAATAGCAGCCTTTAATGGCAACTTAGGTATTGAGAAAGACTTTGTGACGGTTCCTATGCTCCACGATACCCCCGGAGAGCTGGCTCAGCCTTTCGATGTGATGGATTGGAAATACGGTGAATGCGACCTGATTCCCGGTGAAACTGCACCCAATATGGTGGTGGTAGAACGGGATTACCCCAACACCTATAAGAAGTTTACCTCTCTGGGCCCATTGCTGGAAAAATTGGGTAATGGCGGCAAGGGTATTGGTTGGAACACCGATGATGAAGTGAAGCTGCTTCGTGAACTTAACTATACCGTGACAGAAGAAGGTATTAGTAAGGGCCAACCACGTATCGAATCAGCCATTGATGCGGCCGAAGTGGTGCTCAGCCTTGCACCGGAAACTAACGGTAATGTTGCCGTAAAAGCCTGGGAGGCACTGGAACAAATTACCGGTCGTGAACACAAGCATCTGGCTGAGCCCAAGCACGATGAGAAAATTCGCTTCCGCGATATTCAGGCGCAGCCGCGCAAGATTATCTCTTCACCGACTTGGTCGGGTTTAGAAGATGAACATGTGAGCTATAGCGCTTGCTACACCAACATCCACGAGTTGATTCCATGGCGCACTATTACGGGTCGTCAGCAGTTCTATCAGGATCATAAATGGATGGAGGCCTTTGGTGAGCAGTTGATTTCCTACCGTCCACCGATTCATACCAACACCATTGATTTGGTGAAGGGTAAGAAGTCTAACGGCAACAAAGAGATCGTGTTGAACTGGATTACCCCGCACCAAAAATGGGGTATCCACAGTACGTACTCTGACAATCTATTGATGCTTACCTTGTCTCGTGGTGGCCCGATTATCTGGTTGAGTGAAATCGATGCCGCAAAAGCGGACATTGAAGATAACGATTGGGTTGAAGTGTTCAATGTGAACGGTGCCATCGCCTGTCGTGCGGTGGTGAGTCAGCGGGTGAAAGAGGGCATGGTGATGATGTACCACGCCCAGGAACGCATCGTGAATGTCCCCGGTAGTGAAACCACGGGTACCCGTGGTGGTCACCACAACTCGGTGACCCGGATTGTGATGAAGCCCACTCATATGATTGGTGGTTACGCCCAGCAATCCTATGGCTTCAACTACTACGGCACCGTGGGTTGTAACCGTGACGAAATGGTTGTGATTCGCAAAATGGACAAGGTTGACTGGCTCGATAACGAGACCGGTGACGGCCTTCCTCAACCACTTCCAACCGAAGTTTAAGGAGACAGCGCAATGAAAATTAGATCTCAAGTTGGAATGGTGCTGAACCTCGATAAATGTATCGGTTGTCACACCTGCTCAATCACTTGTAAGAATGTGTGGACCTCCCGTGAAGGTATGGAATACGCCTGGTTCAACAACGTAGAAACGAAGCCTGGCATTGGTTACCCGAAAGAATGGGAAAACCAGGATAAATGGAACGGTGGTTGGATTCGCAATAAAAATGGTTCTATCAATCCAAAGATTGGTGGCAAATTCCGGGTGCTGGCGAATATTTTCTCCAACCCAGACCTGCCACAAATTGATGATTACTATGAACCATTTGATTTTGACTACCAGCATTTGCATACCGCACCATTGTCAGAGCATCAGCCTACGGCACGTCCGCGCTCGCTGATAACCGGCAAGCGTATGCAAAAAATTGAATGGGGGCCTAACTGGGAAGAAATCCTCGGGACTGAATTCAAAAAACGTAGCGTCGATAAAAACTTCGACAATATGCAGAAGGAAATGTACGGCGAGTTCGAAAATACCTTCATGATGTATTTACCTCGGTTGTGCGAACACTGTCTCAACCCGACGTGTGCGGCATCTTGTCCATCAGGAGCCATCTACAAGCGCGAAGAAGACGGTATCGTTCTTATTGATCAGGAGAAGTGTCGAGGCTGGCGGATGTGTGTATCCGGTTGCCCTTACAAAAAGATTTACTTCAACTGGAAGTCCGGTAAATCAGAAAAATGTATTTTCTGTTACCCGCGGATTGAAGCGGGTCAACCAACCGTTTGTTCAGAAACCTGTGTAGGCCGTATTCGCTACTTGGGTGTGCTGCTGTATGACGCTGATAGAATTCAGGAAGTGGCCAGTACTGAAAATGTGAAGGACCTGTATAAGGAGCAGTTGGGGATTTTCCTTGATCCCAATGATCCAGCAGTTATTACTCAGGCTAGAAAAGACGGTATTCCCGACTCAACAATTACCGCCGCTCAGCAATCGCCCGTGTACAAACTGGCCGTAGATTGGCAGCTGGCGTTACCGTTACACCCTGAATATCGTACGCTGCCCATGGTTTGGTATGTGCCGCCACTGTCACCCATTCAGTCTGCTGTAGATGCAGGCCATATGGGCATGAACGGCATTATCCCAGATGTCGATTCCTTGCGTATTCCCCTGCAATACCTAGCGAATTTACTCACAGCTGGTGATGAGGCCCCGGTCAAGTTGGCACTCAAACGCCTGTTGGCAATGCGCGCCTATAAGCGTTCACAAATTGTTGATGGTGAACAGGATTTAGCTGTGCTAGCAGAGGTTGGTTTGAGTGAGCTTCAGGTAGAAGAGATGTATCGCTACCTGGCTATTGCAAACTATGAAGATCGCTTTGTCATCCCTACCGCTCACCGTGAAGAGGCGATGTCGGAAGCCTTTGCCGAGCGTGGTGGTTGCGGTTTCTCCTTTGGTAATGGTTGTTCTACGGGTGAATCGGATATCAATTTATTCGGTACCAAGAAAACTACTCGTCGAGATGTGATCGACACCGTCCAGGTTTGGGAGGAATAGTATTGTGGATATTATCAAAGTAATTTCTAGATTGATGGGCTACCCGAATGCCGAGCTTCAGGCTCAGGTACCGGAGATTGAAGCAGTGATCAACGGTGCACGGGAGATTTCTCCCGATATGCGCCAACAGTTGAC
>JAGPWA010000117.1 GCA_018066715.1 Porticoccus sp.
ACAGTTCATCCATTGCTTCGGCAGGCGATCTCCAGTCTAACACCTTGCGAGGTCGCTCCTTCAGACCTTTTTAAAGTTAGTTTCTTTAGGGGAATACTGACGTATCAAGCCGTTCATATTTTCATTGGTGCCACGTTGCCAAGGGCTCTGAGGTCTGCGAAGTAGACTTTCATCAGGTCAATCGGGAGGAAAAGTTGTACCTGAGGTTGCCATAGTTTAACTGCTAATTGACTATCACCCAATCCAGGCTTTAGTTAAAACTTTCCTTTTACTGCCAAATTGCGACTGCCATCAGTGGTGTACTTCCTTTTAATCGAGGCAATACACGAGTCTTCACTCCAAAATGGTTCAAATGTAATCCGCATACTGCCGTAAACTTTTCCATTTTGAGCGGTAAAATAATAAGTTTGGTTCGATAACATGTGTGCGTAGTCAGGATTACTGGCCTGCCTGCCGACACTTATGCTCGGTTGATAACCGGATTCTGGGGCACGATTAAGATAAACATCATTAACTGACGCTGGCTGAATACCCCCATCAATAGGAGCTATGGTGATTGACCAGCTTCCATACTGTCGATGTGGTGGTGCAGAGGAGTCATGGACATCAGAGTCTCTGATACACTTAATTGCAACATAGCCCTTGGGGTTTATTCCCTTTTCTTTTATCCACCAAAACTTTTTTGATTGATTTGGATTTTCCATATAGGTATAAAAACCATCATCAACCTTAACACCGCCATCCATACCACCCGAAGAAAATACATTCCCAAATCCTGCTTCTCGCCAGACTTTAAAGATATAGGGGTTTTTACGATCAGAGTGATCGGTCCAACCTACACCGACACTTTGATCATTTTTGTAGGGATCAAAATAAGGTTCCTGAGTAATTGCCCCATTTACCGAACGCATTGCTAACGTTGATATTTCTGGATGGCGTATGCTTACTGAAAATCGTTGGCCCTTGGCATCCAGCCTAAAAACACCATCCTCATCCGTATTAATAATACCGCTCCCACTTCCTGGTGCCAAAGCCCCCCCCCCAGAAACACCTATCTGAACCTGTGCATCCTCTACAGGCATACCATTTTGATCGACCACCCTGCCATAAAACTCGATATCCACCAGCATATTGCGTGCCATGAAAAAGGTGCCTGCCAGTTTTTTGGGCAATAACTTGATTAGTTCACTGGTCGCCTGTTGTTCCGCGGCTGCATCACCCACTTGTTGAGCGGCTTCAAGCTTTTTAACTTGCTGCTTAATGGCCAATTTTTCCATGACCAGGGTATTTTTCTGCGCCTGTTTGATCGATTCAGGTATAGGGCTCCACAGCCAAACAACAGCTAGAAGAAGGCATGCAATAATGCTGAGAATAACTTTCCATTTTTTTATGCAGGTTGAATTCATTTTTTAGCTAATCCTAGCAACGGATTTGATCCTTTTAGTAGCGGTAAAGGCGGCCCCTTTAATTTTTTGTTTTCACTAAAAATATGGCAGTTTCTATCTTTACTCATCAAGTAGCAAGTCTGCCCATACCCCCTGATCCAACGATATAATTCGAGTTGAAACCATGCGCTCCCAATCTATATCAGTACCTATTGGTCTATAGAAAAATATTACGTACTTGATGTCAGAACTAAAACTATCTTGCGACCAATTATTTTTGAGAAACGACATTTCACTCCTGCGAGATGAAAAAAAACCTTTACGCATATCCATAAATTTCTGCCATTCAGATTCACTAATTCTTCCTTGTGAAAACTCAGCCTTTTTCTTATGGTACTGCGCCTCAATATTCCGCCACTCTCCTTTAAGGTCATCTTTAGCTTTTTCTGTACGAAGAACAAATAATTTATACGGAACTGGAACCAACAATTCCTCAACAGTTTCCCCCTGCCACTTAATTATTTTTTCTATTATGAATGGTAATCCAACAGGCTCATTAATATTCAGCCGGCTGACATCAATGCTTTCTGAGTCAAAGTGACCAACAACTACTTGCGGCGACCTTTCAAGCAATAACTCAAGGATTTTTTTAGTTTCAGAAAGCTCTTTTTCTCTTACATCATTGTCTGCGAAAATATAGCCTGCACAACAACAAACACTTATAAAAAGAAAAAACCCCTTAAAAAAATTACTGGTAGTTACATTCTTCATCTAAATTTAGCCCTTTACTTTCAAGATAGTTCTCAAATTCTTTCTGATAACACTCACTGAACTGATCTACTGCACTTTGATCAGCCTCATCAAAGTGTTTATCTGATGCCAGCTGGTCACAGGCATTAAAAGCCGACTGATACACGCTCGAACATTCAACCAGATCCATCGTAAAGCACTGCTGATAAAATTCTCCAGCAGCAGAGCAATGTGCATTTGCCCGTATCTCCAGCTTCTCTTCAGCCGTAAACCAAGTTATTTCTTCAGCTTGCGACTTATCAACATAAAGCAGCGCAACTAAAATAAAAACCCCCAAATTCAACCTATTAAAAACTACAATCACGATGACATACCTTAAGTTGTTTATACGTGTTACGTCCTTTCACTAATAGGTCTTTCTCTACCTTGGCGCTCAATGCGCATCCCTGATCTTCGCTCACCGTCACCCACAAACCGGCGTTACCCGTTAACTGATGGCGCTGCAAACCATGACGGCAATTAGTAGTGAGAATTAATCGAGGGGGAATTTGAGGGCGGCAAGCAACGGCTAGCCAAGTTTCCTTGATCTGACTCATTCCGTTGAATCTGTAGGCTCCTGCCAATTCCATGATCATCCTGAAAGAAATTTGTTCTTTTATACCTGATTGGAGAGGGTAATGATACACATTGACGCTTAGCTAGGATGACAACAAATATGGGATTTCGCGGTTGTTTTGTGTACAATTCGCGCTCTTTTTTACACCAACTACCAGTGTGAGCCTCATGTTTGATAAAGACCAAACCATTGCCAATTTTGACCCAGAAGTATGGGCTGCCATTCAGAACGAAGAGCAGCGTCAGGAAGAGCATATCGAGCTGATTGCTTCTGAAAACTATACCAGCCCAGCGGTGATGGCCGCTCAGGGTACTAAGCTCACCAACAAATACGCAGAGGGCTACCCTCACAAGCGTTACTACGGTGGTTGTGAGTTTGTTGATCAGACCGAAGAGCTGGCGATTGAGCGGGTTAAGGCATTGTTTGGTGCCGGCTATGCAAACGTACAGCCGCACTCTGGTTCACAAGCGAACAGTGCGGTATATCAGGCACTTTGTGTGCCCGGTGATACGGTGTTGGGTATGAGTCTGGATGCAGGTGGCCACTTGACTCACGGCGCCAAGCCCAGCTTCTCGGGAAAAATGTATAACGCGGTGCAATATGGGTTGAACCCTGAAACTGGCTTAGTGGATTACGAGCAAATTGAAGCGCTGGCGGTTGAGCATCAACCTAAAATGATTATTGCTGGTTTTTCGGCCTATTCCGGTGTGCTGGATTGGGCGCGTTTTCGTGAGATTGCCGATAAGGTCGGCGCTTATCTGATGGTAGATATGGCCCACGTGGCGGGTTTGATTGCTGCGGGCGTCTATCCGAATCCAACGCCTTTTGCCGATGTGGTCACATCGACTACCCATAAGACTCTGCGTGGTCCTCGTGGTGGCATTATTCTCACTAACAGTGAAGAGCTGGCCAAGAAAATCAATTCAGCGGTATTCCCCGGTGGTCAGGGTGGTCCGTTGTGCCATGTGATTGCGGCGAAGGCGGTATCGTTCAAAGAAGCCATGACGGATGAGTTTAAAACCTATCAGCAGCAAGTGGTGAAGAATGCCAAAGCGATGGCCGCTACCTTTATGGAGCGCGGCATCAAAATAGTGTCTAAGGGCACTGAAAACCATTTGATGCTGGTTGATTTGATTGGTAAGGAATACACCGGTAAGGATGCAGATGCAGCCTTGGGTAAAGCTTTTATCACGGTGAATAAGAACGCGGTGCCTAATGATCCTCGTTCCCCCTTTATTACCTCTGGTCTTCGTATCGGTACACCGGCAATCACGACGCGTGGTTTTGCTGAAGTTGAGTCGATTGACCTAGCAAACTGGATTTGTGATGTGCTGGATAGTCTTGAAAATGACTCATCAGAACAGGTGATTCCAGCAGTGAAGGCCAAGGTGCTGGATGTTTGTGGTCGATTCCCTGTTTATGGGTAACAGGCGCTAGTCTCATTTGTTTTAAAGCCCCGCGTATGCGGGGCTTTTATTTGGTGCCTAGAAAACCAGAGTGTTGCTAAGGGCTTTATTGTGAGCCCGTATCACTCACCCTCCGAACTGATGTGAGTTCCCTGTAGTGAGGCCGGTTAGCGGGCAAAATGTAGTGCCAGATGTGGTACTATGCGGCCCTATTTAATGTAATGAAGTTGTCGCTATGCATTGTCCCTTCTGCAGCGCAGAGGATACCAAGGTAATCGATTCTCGGTTGGTGGCAGAAGGCGGCCAAGTGCGTCGTCGTCGTGAGTGTCTTTCTTGCCAAGAGCGATTTACCACCTACGAGTTGGCTGAGTTGCTGATGCCCCGAGTGATCAAAAGTGATGATACTCGTGAGCCTTTTGATGAAGACAAGCTCAGGTCCGGCCTATTGAGGGCACTGGAAAAACGTCCTGTGGGTATGGAGCAAATAGAAGAGGCGATCTCTCATATTAAGCATGATTTGCGTGCTACCGGTGAGCGGGAAGTCAGTTCTCGGATGATTGGTGAGCAGGTCATGGGGCAATTGCGGGAGTTGGATCAAGTGGCTTATGTGCGCTTTGCTTCCGTGTATCGCAGCTTTCAGGATCTTAGTGAATTCCGGGCTGAATTGGATCGCCTGGAACAAAACCTTCCGGAACAGGAAAAGGGCTAACGCCAATGGCAGGCAGTGATTGTCTGGACTCTGATTCCCTAGACATTGATTCCCTGGGCAGTCGCGATATTGTCATGATGGCTCGAGCCATGAAACTGGCAGCCCGCGGGCAATACACCTGTATGCCGAATCCTGCTGTAGGTTGTGTGATTGTTCTAAACAACTCGGTGGTGGGTGAAGGTTGGCACCAGCTGGCGGGTGAAGCTCATGCCGAAGTGAACGCCCTACAAGATGCCGGTGAGTTGGCCCGGGGCGCAACGGTTTATGTCACATTGGAACCCTGTCGTCATTTTGGACGAACCCCTCCTTGCGCGGATGCGTTGATTGAAGCGGGAGTGGCCAGGGTGGTTTACGGGATGTCTGACCCCAACCCCAAGGTTGCGGGCAGCGGTTTGGAAAAACTTCGTCAGGCGGGTATTGCCGTAGAAGGCCCGGTACTTGAAGTTGAAGCGCAGCAGTTGAATCGTGGTTTTATTAAGCGTCAGCAACAGGGGTTACCTTGGGTGACCGTGAAGTTGGCGATGAGTTTGGATGGTCGCACGGCAATGGGCAGCGGTGAAAGCCAGTGGGTTACTGGTTCTGCTGCTCGTCGGGATGTTCAGCGACTTCGGGCTAAGAGTTGTGCCATCGTGACTGGGATCGGCACGGTATTGCATGATGATCCGTCACTTACCGTTCGAGCTAATGAGCTTGAATTGGATAACGCTGCTGATATCGCTACACGGCAACCATTGCGGGTGGTGGTCGATAGTCAGTTGAAAACGCCCACTGATGCGAAAATACTGTCAGTTGAGGGGTTGGCATTCATTGCTACAGCCTGTGATGACTCACTCACTGTGCCTATAGAGGGCGCCGAGGTTGTTTGTCTGGCGGGCGATGACGGTCAGGTTGACCTGCCTTCACTGCTGAAAGTGTTGGCAGATAAAGAATGTAACCGGGTGCTCGTTGAGGCCGGGGCCGAACTGGCAGGTGCTTTTTTGCAGGCTGGGTTGGTGGATGAATTTGTTATTTATATGGCGCCCAAGTTACTTGGTAGCTCCGCACGGCCACTGTTGTCGTTGCCGCTTGATTCGATGGATCAGCAGGTCGCATTGGATATTACCGATATGCGGCAAGTGGGTGATGAAATTCGAATAACGGCTAGACCTGCGGGCTAACAGGGTCTTAGTCGCGTAGAGGCTCAGGGTCCACATAGAGAATTAACGGCATTACCAGGAAGCTTGTGGTGATGTTTAGTACTTTGAATATTAGTGATTTGAATCAGAGATTGTTATGTTTACCGGCATTATTGAAGCAATAGGTGAAGTGGTGGTTTGTGAGCCCCGTGGTGGCGATGTGCGCCTGAGGGTGAAAAGCAGTGACCTAGATTTTAGTGAGGTTCAGCTTGGGGATAGTATTGCCACCAACGGTGTTTGCTTAACGGTGGTAGATTTGCCCGGTGATGGCTATGTGGCGGATGTTTCAGCAGAATCTCTGGCGATGACGACAATTAGTGACTGGTCCGCGGGTACGTTGGTGAATCTGGAGCGTGCGTTGACACCAAAAACTCGACTGGGTGGGCACATGGTTTCAGGTCATGTGGATGATGTGGGTGAGGTGGTGAGTCGACATCCTGATGCTCGCTCAGAGCAGTTCCGCATCCGTGCACCCAAGGCCTTGGCCAAATACATCGCCCATAAGGGCTCGATTACGGTGGATGGCACCAGCCTTACCGTCAATAAAGTCGAAGGTGCGGAGTTTGAGTTAAATATCGTGCCACATACCCTAGAGAAAACAGTGATTGGTTCCTATCAACCTGGAACGCGTGTAAACCTGGAGGTAGATGTTATTGCCCGCTATCTGGAACGCTTGCTGCTGGGTGATAAGGCTGCCGAAGTTTAGGCAGGGTTTTAGGTGAAGAGTTTAGATACAGAATTAAAGAACGTAATTAGAGAAAAAGCATGGCTCTTAATAGCTTGGAAGAACTGGTAGAAGATATTCGCCAGGGAAAAATGGTCATCCTGATGGATGATGAAGATCGCGAAAA
>JAGPWA010000003.1 GCA_018066715.1 Porticoccus sp.
CGGAAAATGCCACCCTGACGGTTAATGGTATCGATATCATCAGTCAATCCAATAAGGTTGAAGATGCCATCCAGGGTGTGACTCTGAACCTGAAAGAAGTGGGTTCTGGCAGCTTGTCCCTTGATCGGGATACAGCCGCTATTACAGAAACCATTGAGAAATTTGTGAAAGCCTACAATAGCTTGCAGGAGAGCGTATCAAGCCTCTCCAGCTTTGATCAGGATACGGGTATATCAGGTACCCTGCTGGGCGAGTCAACTCTGCGTAGTGTTCAGGCGCAGTTACGAACAGTATTAAGTGAGGGTGTTGGTAACGGCGCTCTTGGTTCTCTCTCCGATGTGGGTATTACCCTTCAATTGGATGGCTCTCTGGAAATTGATGAAGATGCCTTGGAGGAGCTTGTGGAAAACGAAGGGGGGGCCCTGTCGGATTTCTTCGCCGGTTTAAGTCTTTCTGAGGGTGGCCTTGCGGATAACTTGGGCGACAAGCTTGAGAATATCCTGAAGGATAATGGCTTGATTGAGAACAAGATCAGTGCACTGGAAGGAAGTGTTGAAAGGTTTGATCGGCGCTATGGCCGGGTAGAGGAAACGATCGAGGCGACGGTTGATCGCTACCGTACACAGTTTGGTCAGTTGGACGCTCTGATATCTCGCATGAACTCTACCAGTAGCTATCTGTCCCAGCAGTTTGAAATGATGAGTGAGATTTAATTAATTAGTTCAGTAGGAGGATGATTTTAATCATCGAGTTCTTGAATGTAAGGGAGTAGTAGGCGTATGAGGGTGTATAGAAATGAGAGCTAATTATGGAGCTGTGGCATACTCGGGTGCCGCCAGCGCGTACAGAAACATCAGTATTGAGAGTAGTGTTATGTCGGCAAATCCACACCAATTAATCGTTCTGCTTTTTGATGGCATTGATGTAGCAATGCGTACGGCGAGACTACATATGGAGTCTTCTAACTTTCCTGAAAAAGGGAAGGCCATTTCCAAAGCTATCGACATTATTAATCAGGGATTGATTGCTGCCATCGATGATGATCGCGGTGGTGAAATTGCACAGAACTTGGGTTCACTTTATCGTTATATCATCGAAACCTTGTTAGAAGCCAATTTACACAATGATATGGAGAAGCTGGACGAAGCTGCAGGCTTGTTATCGGATATCGGGTCGGCTTGGCGAAATATTGGCTCTCAATAATAGAAGGGATGACTTGTGAGTAATTCAACGTACGATCAGTTATTAACGCATTCTAAAATAATGTTAATTTGGGCGCGTGAAGAGAATTGGACGGCATTGCTCGAAGAGGAAGCCAAGTATGTCTGCGAGGTCGAGCGCCTCAATGTACAGGGTGAGCAGTACTCTGCAGGTAGTCCTCCGGATAAACAGCAGTCAACAATGCTTGAGCAGATACTGAAAAATGGTGCCGAAATCCGTGAGCGTCTGATTGCCAGTCGGGATAGAATTGGTGAATTGATGAAGGTGGCTCAGTGCCGCGATAAATTAACGGGTACCTACGGGGTGGTTCAGACAGAGCCCATGGGTTATGGGCAAATGGAACATCAGACTGGCCTATGAGTGGCATTACGCCACTGCTTGATACCCTGTTGCCCCAGGTGTTGGGCAAGCGGGTGGACATACCCCTTTCCCGAGCACTAAACCAGCCAGTTCAACCAACCAGTGACACCGGTGCACCGCGATCGGTTTTTAGTGATTCAAGACTTAATGCTACATCAAAGTCACTGGAGTTTGCCCTTGCTGGAACCGTGTCCAGGTTTCAGCCCGCATCTCAGGGCATTAGGGGTGCGCCTACCCAGGAGCCCGTTACAAACCTCAGCCCTACAGCTCGTACCATTGCTACTATTTTATCGAATACCCATTCCCGATCACCCGTCATACATCAGCCTCAGCCCTTGTTATCAAACGCACCTGATTTATCCCCCCTGCTGTTATCCGGCAAGCTTCAGGCCAGCATCCGCGACAGCGGCCTTTTTTATGAGTCTCATCTGGCTAATTGGTATCGAGGCTCATTACCCCGTCAGCAGTTAGATAAAGAGCCGCAAATGCGGTTTTTTCTGGGTTTGGGGGAAACGGAGGCGAGCGAAGAGGGTGAGGTAGCGCCATCAAAAACGACACAGGGTACCTCTCCGACTGATCATAAATTAGGCGTAATGCGCATGTTGGGTCAAATTTCAGCGCTAACTCGCGGTGCACCAGTATCTGCTCCAACCAGTACTGAGCTGTCTGAGTCTCAGCAAGCTGATGGTGGGGAGGCCAGTCGTGCAGGAGGAGGGCTTGGTAGGGCTGGCGCGGGTATTGAAAACCTTCAGGGAATAGTGAGTCATCAACTTGAATTGCTATCGACACCATTATTACATTGGGAGGGCGAGGTTTGGTCGGGCGTATTTATGGCGCTTTTGATTCAAATTCCTGAAATGCTGATGGGCAGGCATGGCGGAGGGGGACAGGGTGAGGCCGCAGAGGGCGAAAATGCGAATGATGATACCTGGAGTTCGGAGCTGGCTCTGGATCTGGATAATCTTGGTTTGCTTAAGATGAAAATCACCTTGAAGGCGGAGGCGCTGACTCTTTGGTTGCAGGCACCTACGGATGAGGTGTTGGTGGAGCTTGAGGGTAAGCGGGAGTCGCTGTTGGCTCGGCTTGAAGCCTGTGGCTTCGAGAATACAGGTTTGCATACCCAAGTGGTGGAGGGAGCAGGGGAGAGTGAAGGGGCGAATACAGCCGAGGATACAGTGGAGGATGGGGATGTCTGAGGATGGCAACCGTCCCTTGCGAAAGGCCGTGGCTCTCACCTACGAGGATGGCGAGCATGCGCCGAAAGTGGTTGCCCAGGGCTATGGGAAAATGGCTGAACGTATTATTGAAGAGGCCAGATTGCACGGTGTTTATGTGCACGACTCTCCTGACTTGGTCGGCTTGCTGATGCAGCTAGATATTGATGAACATATACCCCCGCAACTGTATCAGGTGATTGCAGAATTGTTGGTTTGGTTACGGGAAATCGATAGTGCGCAAGCTTCTAAGTTTGTGCCCTCTAAGGAAGGGTTGCGTTGAGCTGGAGAGAGACCTAAGTTGCGTTAGAGAAAGGCCTGAGTTGTGTTAGTGGCAGGCTGAATTGTTTGTGGTGAAATATACGAGAACGGGGTACTGTTCGTCACCTATAGGGGGCGCTTGTCTGTAAAAGAAAAGATGGATGCCCAATTAGTCGCTATACTGCGGCGTCATTTTTTTTGTCCTATTAATGGATAAAAACGCGGTAACCACCTAAGTTTATAGAGTGTTAGTTAGACAGCTTGTGGTTTGTCGTTTGATGTCTTGATATTAGATATTGACAAAAAGCATCATAATCAATAGGTTGGAGGACCGGGGTGAGGCAGTGATTGAGTCTCTAGAGCGCCCTTGATACTTGTGTGATACGAATGGGATCAGAGGTTAATGAGTAGTAACATCTTGCAGCAGATCGAAGATCTCAATTTAACGTATTTGCTACTTGCCAAGCGGGTTTTGGAGGAGGATTTTCCCAGTGGATTGTTCCGTCTTGGCATTTCTCAGCCGGAAGGGCAGAAGCTATTATCTCTGACCGCGAAGCAAATCAGTCAGCTTTCGAGAACCAATCAACTTGTTTTCAATCTTCGTCTGGGTGTGAGCAGTTTAGAAATGGATTCTGCTCTGGCGCAGCGAGATATGTCCAAAGTGCCGAATCTAAATGCTATACGATTGGCATCCGATGATGTGTCATCATCCTAGTTGGCTTGAAAGGGTAGTCTTGCTATGTCAATGAAGCTGGTTGATGAAATGCAGCAAGTGCAAATGTGCATCGAGCTCATAGAAATGGGTGCCCGATTACAGGTGCTGCAGACAGAAACAGACCTGAGTCGGGGTCGACTGTTAAAGCTGTATAAGGAAGTACGGGGTAATTCGCCCTCAAAGGGGATGCTGCCATTCTCTGCAGACTGGTTTATGACCTGGATGCCGAATATTCACTCTTCATTGTTTTATAATATTTATTCCAAGCTGTTGGGTTTTCTCGAATTCGAGCGAATGGAAACATTGATTAAGTCCTATCGCCTCTACACTGAGCAGATGACACTGGACGATATAGAACCTGTTCTAAGCTTGACCCGTGCCTGGACCATGGTCCGATTTTTTGAAAACGACCTCCTCGATGTATGTAGCTGTACAGTGTGTGGTTGTAAGTTTGTTGTTCATGCCCATGAACCTAAAAAAATATATATTTGTGGTATTTGCCACCCTCCCTCAAGGGCGGGAAAACCACTAAAAGTGAATAAAAAGTCAGAAGATGCTTGATCGCGTTGACTTTCAACGAGTAAAAAGTCCATCTGCTAGGGTCATGCGGTAGCCACCAAACCTTAACGTACCTGAATGCTAAGTAAGGTTGGCCGCTAAGCTGTTTTTCGTAGTCGACCTTCTTTTTATGCCCGTTTTACTCATTATCAACTAAATCCCTCTTTTTTTACCTCAAGCTCTTCATCAAACAGCCGATAAAACCATTATGTTGGTAGTAAGGGTTGTACTGTGCTGATCTTTACCGATTTTTTTGTTGTGGTTGTCTGCGGTGCTTTAGCTGCGACTGACGAATATATGATGGCACTATTACAGCTCACAGAGCTCCATGTTTTTTTTATTGGCGTGTTTCTGGTCGCTAATGGCGGAAAGAGTCTCATGGCTGCAGTCATCATTTTCGTCAATCGGATAAAAACACGGGTAGAGGTTTGCGTCCAAATATGATGCGTATTCATGGGATTGAAATGTTTGAGTCTGGTTATTATGAGGCTCTAGTTTTTAAGAATGAAAACTTATGTCGGACATGAATAGCGGTGGTTCTGTAGATCGTTATGCCGGTATTGTTACCGAATATTTTGTGTCTACCCTGTTGTGTGTAGATACATTAATAGCTTGAAAAAACAGTCTAGTGGAACCATTCACAAACAGCATTGAGAAACACTGGAAGGCAAATGTCAGTGCCAAAACAGTGTCTTCAACTTAAGAGTGATAGCTAATGGATATGAGTGATTTTTACAGTACGTTTTTTCAGGAAGCTGATGAACTGCTGACAGATATGGAAAATTACCTGTTGGATCTGGATTTGGAGGATCCTGACTCGGAGCAGGTGAATGCTATATTCCGCGCTGCACACTCTATCAAGGGCGGCGCAGGAACATTTGGTTTTGATTTGTTGCAGCAAACAACGCATATACTGGAAAATCTGCTTGATCATGCTCGCCAGGACGAGTTGACCCTTACCAAAGAGATTGTCGACTTATTCCTTAAAACAAAAGATGTTTTGACGGATCAGATTGAAGCCTACCGGAGTGAAACAACACCAGAGCAGGATACCTACGAAGAGATATGTCATTTATTAGATGAAGTTGGGAAAAATGAAGTAGGTAAGGGTGGGGGTGCCAGTGGTACCGGAAATACGTCTGAAGATGCCGCTTCCGAGTCACAGGATAGTTATTTGGCGGTGCACTTTAAAGGTGTCGGTGAAGAAGATGTTCAGTCTTTGGTCGACGAGCTTGAAAATCTGGGCAGTGTCTCCTCCCAAGGCAAAAAAGACGATTACTATGAGGTTATTCTAGAAACCAGTGTAACCGCTGACGATATCGAAGCGGTCATGTGCTTTATTCTCGATGCCGAACAGATTGAAATACACCCCGTTTCAGTGACAGCTGAGCCAGAAGACAGCGCCCAGATACAGGGTAGTCAAAAAGATGAGCTTGCTGCTGCAGGCATTGAGCTATTTTCAACTGAGGATGATGAAAAGACTGAACCGGTAAAGCAAGACGTTGTTGAAGCGGTTGAAGCCGACAAAGCGGTTGAAGCTGACAAAGAGATAAAAGCCGCCGACAAAGCAAAAAAAGCGAAGAAACCGGCGGATACCGAAAATGCGTCACTTAGGGTGGCGGTGGATAAAATTGACCAGGTGATCAATCTGGTAGGCGAGTTAATTATTACTCAGTCGATGCTCAATGAAACAGCCAGTACTTTGGATAGGTCTGAGAATGATGCCCTGTTAAATGGTATTAACCTGTTGCAACGCAATGCGAGAGATCTTCAGGATGCGGTGATGTCCATTCGCATGTTGCCAATGGATTATGTGTTTAGTCGTTTTCCTCGATTGGTGCGTGATTTGGCAGGACGTCTTGGGAAAGAAATTGAACTGGTCACAGTGGGTGAATCCACGGAGCTGGATAAGGGGTTAACAGAGCGAATTATTGATCCATTGACCCACTTGGTCAGGAATAGTCTTGACCATGGTATTGAGGCCCCCGACGCTCGTGAAGCTGTGGGCAAGCCTCGTCTCGGAAAGTTAACACTGTCAGCCCAGCATCAGGGCGGCAATATCCTTATTGAGGTGAAAGACGATGGCGCTGGCTTAAACCGTGACAAGCTTTTAGCAAAGGCGCGGTCGAATGGTTTGACGGTCTCCGACAATATGAGCGACGATGAAGTCTGGCAGTTGATTTTTGCACCGGGCTTTTCGACAGCTGAAACAGTGAGTGACGTTTCCGGTCGCGGTGTGGGTATGGATGTGGTCAAACGAAATATACAAGCCATGGGTGGACACGTAGAAATCGTATCAAAAACCGGACAGGGTACTACCACAAAAATTATACTGCCTCTGACGCTTGCCATCTTGGATGGCATGTCCGTTAAGGTTGGCTCTGAGGTGTATATTCTGCCAGTGAGCTCTGTGGTTGAATCGTTGCAGTTAAGAGAAGAAAATCTTTATACCCTGTCTGGGGGCGTTCCATTACTTAAAGTAAGAGGGGAGTACTTCCCTGTAGCTTTGGTCTCCAAAGCCATGGGCCTTGAGTCGGCGAATAAAGAAATTGTCGGCAGTATTGCTGTCATGGTTGAGGGCGAGGGTCGTCGTTATGCATTGCTGGTGGATGAGTTGGTCGGTCAGCAGCAAGTAGTGGTGAAAAATGTAGAAAGTAATTACCGCAAGATTCCAGGTGTGTCTGCAGCGACCATACTCGGCAATGGCAGTGTGGCCTTTATTTTGGATCTTGCTGATATCTACAATATCTACTTTAGTGAATCGCAAAAACGTGAAATCGTAGCAGAGAAGGTTGATAAACCCGAGTTGCTCACAGCTTAAGCTGTGTTTCTTGTTAGCGTCGTTGAAAAGTAAATATGTTGAGTATTTCTTGCAGCGTTAGCATGAAGAAAAATGACCTGCGGGTGTGGGTTGATAAATTTAAGAGCAGTTCGCTTATGAACAAGTTTTAGGGAGAATTGAAAAAATGGTTGATAAAAATATTAGTATTTTGGTGGTTGATGACTTTCCTTCCATGCGGAGAATCGTGCGTACTTTGTTGAAAGAGCTAGGTTTTTCTAATATTGATGAGGCTGAGGATGGCCAGGAAGGATTGGCTAAACTGCGTTCCGGTTCGTATGAGTTTGTGGTGTCTGACTGGAATATGCCAAATCTAGACGGTCTGGAAATGTTAAAAGAGATTCGCGCAGATGATGCACTTAAGCACCTGCCGGTATTAATGGTGACCGCTGAAGCAAAAAAAGAAAACATTATTGCTGCCGCTCAGGCTGGAGCCAGTGGTTATGTGGTCAAACCATTTACTGCGGCAACTTTAGAAGAAAAGCTGGGTAAAATATTCGAAAAATTGGGTATGTAGGTTTATCGCCTGGCATATCAAGACACAATCGTTCCTGTTAGAGTTAGCATTAGCGCAGTCGGAAAATCGTCTGCAGCAGTCGAACTATAA
>JAGPWA010000009.1 GCA_018066715.1 Porticoccus sp.
TACAGCCCTCAGTTGGGATGTAGACAATGTCCTAGCAAAAGTCAGTGATTTCTTTTTTCAGGGTGCCGTCTTCTGGACCAAAAATGTAGAAGGCTCGGGCTGGGTGCTTGTAGGTGGTCAGTGGCTTGGCACCATCGATTAACTCAACGGCCACTGGTACGCACCCCAATGGAATAGTGTCTTTTAATTCTTTGACGCCGATGAGCGGCAGTGTGGCATAGATTTTTTTGGTGTCGGTGTAGAAGGCCTTGGCGTGGTCGTAACGCGTGCCGGTATAGAACACAGAATTGACGCCATAACAGCCAGCGGCGCGCATCACAGAACCGACATTCTCAGGAGATTTAGGGTTGAACAGGCCAATGCAGGCATAACTATTTTTCATAGGGATTACACATTGAGATTAAATTATTGTTGATGGTTTAAGACAAGAAAACAAGGATTAGACCTTACATTTAACGCCTCAAGCTGCGGCGCGAAGCGTCCGACAGCCTTGACTTGTTAGGCATTTCACGCTCGACTGTAGATATATCAACCAGACTACCATGCTCTCTTAGCGGGGCATTCATATGCTCTCTTTCTGTAAGAATAGTAAGGTCCAATACAATTGATAGCTTCCCCCCCAATCGGGAGAAAGCCTTGCACAGATCAGCATGAAGAAGCCCTAAATTTGAGCATCTATCATTCACGACAAGTAATAAGTCACAATCATTGGCGTGCTCACTGCGAAAAAAAGATCCAAAGCCGTAAACGCTAACCAGATGCGGCTGTTTTGTATGGATATATTGGATTTCCGTCATCATCTCGTTGATGGTATGTCCAAAAGTCATTTTTCCAAATTGCTCCACTTAACTCACTTGAATTGAATAGGCCAATTTCATTTGATAGGCAAAGCCTTTTTGCCTCTACTGTATATCCATTCCAGTTGCCACCAACTGAAATAAAATTAACCGCTGGAAACTCCTGAAACACTCTTTGTACTCCCGCCTCTCCAAGAGTATATTCATCTAGACAAATCAACACGATATGAGATCCATCTTTTCTATTGAATTCCATAATAATGTCATCATGGCGTGAGAAATTGGCTACATTATCGTGCGATTTTACAACAGGCTCCAGCCAAGCTATCCGACTATAAGAAACCCCCCATGAGTTTGCGCCATTTGTCATTACGAGAATACCTCTGAAAATTCATTTGGAAATAATTGATAAGAATCTAACCGGTGATACACATGCTTTTCATAAGACTCGACATGCACCCGGAAACTCTCTATTACATGAATAATTGACAGATCCTCAATAAGTTCAATGTTAGTATCGAGGATATTTAATATTTTTTGATTATTCGGCAGGATTCTATCTATACGCCTTAGCTCCCAGACTAGATAAGCATTGGAGCTAGGATCTTCCTGTGCAGTTGAGCTACTAGGCCCAACGGAATCAAATATTGCTTTATTGGCTGCTAAGATGCGTGCAACGGCAATACGAACCTGATTAAAGTCATTAAGCTTAGTGGTTTTTCCTGCATTACTTATAAGCGCTTCATGATTTCTTTTCCAATCATGAAGTAGCTCTACGGAATATGTTCCTTCGGGTGATTTGTCAATATGAGTATGGTGAGTGGGACAAAGTAATATGAGATTATCATATGTATCGCTACCACCTTCCGGCTTTCCTCGTGCCGCGGTCGGCTTATCACCAATAATATGGGCCATCTCTCCAACTAAATAATTTCCAGTTTCTACAAGTGAAGTAAGATCCTCATCGCACCCAGGTTCAGAGCAGCGACCGCCAGCTCGCCCCCAAAGTATTTTTGTATCTACAGGACTAATCGCCATTCGTAACTTTCCTAAAATTTATTGATGGCAACAGCTAGACTGCCTAACAGCTTATTCAGAAGCCTATGGCCTTATATCACTTTGGCCCCCTTATCTCGGAACCAATGATTTTATGCCAAGGCTATTCTTGTTTATTTACAATGGGTTGGAGAAAATAGGAGGGTTCTGTTATTGGGCAAAAGAAGCTTAATCCCTGCTTTTTATTTCCAGTCCCTTTCCACTGATCATAAATCAACACCCTTTAAAATCAAATACTTAATACCACTTTTTATTGGGAGGTCGAAAATGTCAGCTATACCGTGTTGCTGTTATTCAGCAACACGGTTGAGAGAGTGTTGGATGATAGGGAGGGTTAGCTAAATTACTTAGCAGTGAAGGTGTTATTGCTTCCGCTTTAACAGCAGTGATTCAATGCCATTATTTGAAAGTCTGCTTCGCGCATCGGCCAGTTCTGGTCGATCGCTAAAGGGGCCAACAAGAACCCGGTGCCAAGTTTCATTACGTCGGGGGCTGACGGTCTCAATACTGGCGCTCAGGTTCAGCATTAACAGTCGGGCACGGAGGCTATCGGCATCACGGCTATTTTTAAAGGAGCCGACCTGTAGCAGGAATACTTCATCATCGGCTACGGGTAGCGTTGCCTTGTTGTTGGCGTCGGGAGTGTCCGGAACAATGACTTCGGAATCGCGTAATAAAGTATAGAAATGAAATCGGGGTTTGGGCCCGCTATTGCCCTGTGAGTCTGTGCCGTCTTCACTCGCCGCGTTTTCTATATCTTCAGGTGACACTTCTGACAGCTGCATCAACCCCATGACCAAAGCACCGATAAGTACGCCTGCTAATAGCCAAAGCCAACCTGGAGCATCCTGATGACCAGAACGTTTCTTGGTTTGACGCTTGGTTGTCCGGCGGCCGCTAGATTTTTTGGCGTAATCCCTGGTCATGCTGTTGCCTGTACTCCCGGTAGCACTTAAGTGGTGGCCGCCATTGTATGGGGAAGCCAAGATGTCTTCCAGACCTTATCCAACGTGCACCTCTCAAAATGCACTTTTCCCACTATTGCGGCGTCGCCTCAGGGTGCCTACGGTTGGAGCACTCACGAGAAAACCACTATTTTGAGAGGCACCCTAGAGCCGGGCTCTTGAGGCATACCCTCGAGCCGTACCCTCGAGCCGTAAAAGGTTCTGCTAGGGCTAGGTCATATCTTGAGGGTCAATATCTACTGACCAGCGAACTCGTTTAGCTAACTGGGATTGTTCCAGTTCCTGACAGAGTGTCGACATCATTCTCTGCAAAGTAGGGCGTTCGGAGCAGATGATACTGAGCTGGTGACGAAACCGGCCGCTGCGTTTTTCCATTGGGGCGGGCAGCGGCCCCAGATAGCCGGTTTTATTCGTGGCGGGTAACAACCGTTCTGCGCATTGGCGAACAAAGTGAAGAAACTGTACGGCGGCTTCACCATTGACGGCTTCTGCTCGAATCAGTGCCATATGTCGGTAGGGGGGAAGCTGAGAGAGCTGTCGCTCTCTAATCAGTTCCTTGCTAAAAGCGCTGTAGCCCTGCTGGGTCAGCGTTGCTATTAAGGGGTGATCACAGTGGTGACTTTGTAATATAACCGTGCCTGGCTGAGCACCACGGCCTGCTCGTCCGGCGACTTGGGTGATCAACTGTCCCATTTTTTCTGGTGCCC
>JAGPWA010000023.1 GCA_018066715.1 Porticoccus sp.
TATAAAAAAGGAAGCTTTACTTAACTCGAATCAAACTATTTTTCTTTTGGGTTTGGGTTTTGGGTTTTGATCCAGCTTTAGCAGACTGCTTTTGAACAATATGTTGGATCAGTTGTTCCTGGGCACTATTGTTTTTCTCAAAATTGATACTTACTGAGTAAGGCTTTTCAATATTGCTGACCGTATGATGGCAGGCTACTACTTCTCCGGTAAAATCTAGTTGAGTATTAGAAGGTTGTAGGGTTAATACTAGTTGCAAGCGGGTTCCCAGATCCAGCCTCTCGGCACACTTAAATGCCATGCCGCAGCCGCTGATATTGACCATCATTTCTTCGTAGGAGTCGATGCTTTGATCTTCACTTTGAAGGCTATGCGCTGCAATTATCGATATCTTTTTATTAAGCAGGCCTAGAGCCTTGGCCATGGTGGGATTTTCATTCCAGAGAATATTAGTTGCTTGGTTAAATTCGCGGTCGATCTCAGCAAGCAAGTTGGTTACTGGTAGCTCGATGTTAGTGGAGATTGATGGAAAGGTATAATCATCGTGACCCAATACTCTGAAGCTAAGGCCAACGACATCATTGATTCGGTAAAAATTTCTTCGTTCAGATTTTTTATCCACTGTGGTTTCCTTTAGTCATTGCCCTTGTTCTCGGAAAGCCCCTTACCATAGAGATCCTTAACCTTCGAAACTTAGGGTGTGGTTTTTAGTATGTCATTAATACTCGTGATGGTATTGGCGTCATCTAGGCCCTGTCGGATAACAATCTCAACGCGCCTGTTTTCTGCACGATTTTGTGCAGAGATATTGGGCTTTCTGGGTTTTGTGTCAGCATAACCGACCACCATAAATCGGGCGTAGTCCACCGGACTGCCATTGATAAGCGCGTAGGTCACCGACAATGCTCTGGCCGCAGACAAACCCCAGTTAGATTTGAATTTTGCACTGGCAATGGGGATATTATCTGTGTGTCCTTCGACAGCGATTTTTCCAGCAATGTTTTTCAGGGCTTCGCGAAGGGTGATTATTACTGAGGAGAAGCCTGGGTGTAGAACGTCAGAGCCTGAGGAGAAAGAACCTTTCTCACGGATCCGAATGGTAATAGACCGGTTTTTTGATTCTATATCAATTTTTCCTTCGTTAATTTCTTTCTTGAGGACCTCTTTCAGTTTTTCTGCCTCGGCCTTTGTTTCGGCAGCTAACTCCTTACGCTTGGACTTAAGGAGTTTCTTTTGCTGGTTTTTAGTCAGGTTCTCGGTAAAGTCGAGGAATGCTTCCGGGCTGTTAATTTGAAGTGATAGCTTGGTTGAGCGGGTGGTACGCTGGGTGACAGACCTCGTCGGGACAGGTCGAGGGCGGCCAGGGCTAAATTCTTTAGCCAGAACACTCGTTCCCTTGGGCGTATTCTCCACTTTAACTTGGTTTTGTACGCCAAAGGCAATGTTAAGCGAGCCGGCTATCTGTTTGAACTTTATGACATCCATGACAGAGAAAGACAGCAGCAATACGAAAAAGCACATCATTAATGCCATCAGGTCGGCAAAGGTGGCCATCCATGCGGGGGCGCCGGGGGGGCCTTCATCTTCTTCAGTTTCGTTCATTTAGGAGGCTATCGCTTCAGGAGGGGCTGGCGTTTCTCCTTTACGTTTTGTTGGGCCCAGGTAGACTTTTAACATCGATTCAATGACCCTGGGGTTTTGGCCCGCCTGTATGGCCAGAACACCGTCGATACAGATGGACTTGACCCGTCCCTCTTCAGACTTTCTCAGGTTTAATTTGTCGGCAATAGGCAGAGCCACCATGTTGGCCAGCATGGCGCCGTAGAGTGTTGTCAGTAGCGCCACGGCCATTGCTGGACCAATTGACTTGGGGTCATCCATGTTCGAGAGCATTTGAACCAAGCCGATCAGGGTGCCGATCATCCCCATTGCCGGGGCAACATCGCCCGTGGCGCTAAATACCTTGGCGCCCCACTTGTGCCGATCAATGGTTTGTTGCATGTCTTTGTTCATCACGGCGCTGATCACTTCTCGTTCATTGCCATCTACTAGCATCTGGATACCTGAATGGAGGAATCTGTTTTCCAGGGGCACCTTTTCCAGCGCTAACAATCCCTCTTTTCTGGCGATAGTTGAGAGGCTAATAATTTGTTGGGTCAGTGCTTCGGTATCGTCTAGTTTGTAGGTGAAGGCTCTGGCGGCGACTTTGAAAGCGCCCAGAAACTGCTGTAATGAAAATTTAATCATCACCACCAAAAAGGTGCCACAAAATACAATGAGTAAGGAGGGGACATTAATAAAGAGCAGGGCTGAGCCACCGAATAATATCGCTGCAGCCACAATGGCCATTGCGCCAACCATACCCAGTAATGTCGCTAAATCCATACTGATACCTCTACTTCAATATGACAAAAAGTCAGGAAAATTTAGAGCACGATATGCTGTAGTACCAGTAAAGTAATGGAATCGTGGTATGTCAGTGCCGAAAATGTCGGCACTGACATATCGCCTATGGTTCCATGTGCAAAAAATCATTGAAAATTCTTTTGTCCATTCTTCAGCATGCAATCTATTCGCACTTTTTCTTTTGCCTGGTATTAAATTTCTCTACCAGCGGCGGCTGTGTTGATTGGTGACTGAGAGTTCTGTTCTCTCACTATGTGTATCGGCATGTAACTGCCAACCTTTAGACGTACTATTGAAAACAGGTTTGTTTCAATTCATTTTGCGTGCGTTGGGACATACTGACGGACTGACTCATACACTAGCTAAAGCGTATATGCAGTTAAACTGCGGAGAAGTGACGGAATTTGAGTGTTGTCAGCCCATCTTCGAGGGTTCGACGTGGCTGACATTTATTGATGTCTTGGCTAGCGATTCATAGCTGCCATGATCTTTTTGGCCCATTCGGTGCTGTGTCGATAAACAACTTCGTAGAAATGCTTTTCTACGATACCGCTTAATTCGAGAAACCGCCCCTTTTCATAATGCTCGGATTCAGTAAGTATCTCTCCGATACTTCCTTCTCGGCTGAGGAGCGCATCTTTAATTTCTTGGTTCAATGGAACTTGCTCCATCAACTCATCCATGGGTATTTCCATCATGACGTCGAGTTGAGAAAGAAGTCCTGCAATAAAATGGCTTGTTACCTTGTCTCTGCCGGTGAGCTCCGCGAGAATTTCGCACATACGGCCACAAACAAGCATGTTTCTCATCAGATCTTGTGTCTGGCTAGCATTGCCCTCAAGAAGAAACAGAGTTACCCATCGGCCCAGCTGTTCCATGCCAAGGATGTTAATAGCGTGGCCGAGGGTGTCTATCTCACGGTTAAAGCCAAAGGCAGCTGAGTTAATTATTCTTAACAGCTTGTAAGCAAGGTTAGGGTCTCTAGAGGCAATGCTTTCTAGTGCGGCTACGTCGCTCTCGGGGTTTTGGATTTCGCCGAGAAGTTCCAGCAGTAATAACTTGTTGTTACCGATGGGTTTACTCTTGCCTTTTTTTGGCTTCTTGAGAAAGTCGCCACTAAAAAAGTGGAAGCCAAGCTCAAGGCAGCGGCGGAACTGGGTTTGTGAAACCAGCCCCTCAACCAGTAAATCCAGCCCCTGTGCCTTCATTTCCGTCGCGTAGGTCTGAATGGCGTCTGGTGTCAGCTTGGTGATATCAAACTTGACGATATGAATCACTTCCAGCAGAGGTTTGAGTACTACGGGGTCCTCTTGGTAGTCAGAAAGGGCAATCCGATAGCCTTTACTTGAGAGTGTTCGAAGGGCATGAATGATCTGAGGGGTAGGCTTGGTTTTTGGGGTGATTTCGAGAATATATTGCTTGGATGGTATTTCTATGATGTCTGTTCCGAGCAGGATAGATTCTGGAATTTCGAGAAAAACCGGTACAACATTGACCTTTCCGTTTTGGT
>JAGPWA010000038.1 GCA_018066715.1 Porticoccus sp.
ACTGTCTTCAGGCGGCCGATAATAGGGTACGTTTGGCAGGTCATCGTCAGAAATAGGGATGCCAAACCGGTCACGGAAATGCTTCAGGCTTTCCACATCCAGCTTCTTAATCGAATGGGTGTCATTGGCTGCTTCACCTGACCCCACACCCATGCCATAACCTTTGACCGTTTTCGCCAGGATGACGGTGGGCTGACCTTTATGCGCCATCGCTTCAGCATAAGCCGCGTAGAGCTTGTAGGGGTCATGTCCGCCACGGTTAAGGTACATGATGTCCTTGTCACTCAGGTCTTCAACTAACTCTTTTAATTCTGGGCTGGCACCAAAGAAGTGATCGCGAGTATAGGCACCGCCATTGTGTTTATAGTTTTGATAGTCACCGTCACAGGCCTCATCCATTCGCTTCTGCAACAAGCCACTTTTGTCCTTATCGAGCAAGGGATCCCATAAGCGCCCCCACACAACCTTAAGTACATTCCAACCAGCACCACGAAACGCACCCTCAAGCTCCTGAATAATTTTTCCATTACCACGCACAGGGCCATCGAGACGCTGTAGATTACAGTTAACAACAAAGACCAAATTCTCAAGATTTTCACGACCCGCTAAAGAAATAGCACCCAGAGTTTCTGGTTCATCACACTCACCATCACCCAAAAATGCCCACACCTTCCGATCACCACGAGGAACCAACTCACGTGCAGAGAGGTAGCGCATGACGTGCGCTTGATAAATGGCCTGCAATGGCCCCAACCCCATGGAGACTGTTGGGAACTGCCAGTAATCCGGCATTAACCAAGGGTGCGGGTAAGATGAGAGCCCTTTGCCGTCTACCTCGCGTCGGTAGCCGTCCAAATCTTCTTCATCAAACCGCCGCTCTAGATAGGAGCGTGCATATATGCCTGGAGCGCTGTGCCCCTGGAAGTAAATAAGATCACCGAGACTTTCACCTTCACCACCACGAAAGAAATAGTTAAAACCAATATCGTAGAGTGTGGCCGAGGAGGCGAATGAGGCGATATGCCCACCCAAGCCTTCTTCAGGGTCTTTGTTGGCCCTCATCACCATGGCCAGAGCATTCCAACGAATCAGTGAGCGAACCCGTCGCTCCATAAATAGATCGCCGGGCATGCGCTGTTCACGAGTGGTGGGAATGGTGTTTCGGTAGGGTGTGGTGATGGCATTCGGCATGCCAACGCCAGTAGCAGTTGCTCGATCCAGCAACTGCTGCAACAGATATGCGGTGCGCTCTTCGCCTTGATACTTTAATACAGAATCCAGTGACTCAAGCCATTCCTGGGTTTCGACAGGATCTATATCTTTTTGCATCAGTGACACCTATTAGTACATTAACCATCTATGAGAAGGTCTTCGAGAAGTATAGGCCATCCTCAAAAGCACAAAGGCAGCAGACCACAGATTTCTCACAAACCATATGTAGTATAACTACACATAAGGTTAGATCAACCATCTAAAACTGATATAAAATATAAAAATACCTTTGGTATATCTACATTAAAAATTACAACCTTATGTATTTAATCAATTAATTACCATAATAATGAAAAGACATAAAATATAGTTTTACTACATATTTTTAGATGGGAGCCGATAGATTACACGACCTTCTCGTAGCTTGGCATCATCGACAACCTCTCCTTTGGTGCCATCTACCTGTAATGAATAACCCGAGTCCATTAACAAAGCCGTATAGGTTTGAACCATATCTTCCCGAGAAAGCAACGCGACAGCTTCAATCAATTCCTGTCTGCGGCTGAAATTGTAATCACGCGAATCGATACTGCCCCAAAAACGTGTTGACTGCTCAGCCAAACTTTTTGACTGCTCCCTCAGCCCCGTCAACACCGCCTGACGATGGCTCTCAAACTCGGCTTCAGGCATCTCTTGAAGCTGCGGGTCAAAATCTACAAGAAACTGCTCGATGGCCTCTTCTAACTTGGCAACAGGTACCGTGGGAGACTGCACCAACAAGCCAATACCAGGCACCCTGTTGATCGTCTGATCTATTGCTGCCACGACATAACCGAGCTGCTGCTCAGTTCGTAATTGATTAAAAAACTCTGACTTAATTAATTGCCTCAACAGCATCATTTTTGCTGTTTCATCGAGGCTATCACTACGCCCCTGATAGTATCTGAGGATCGCCGCATCCTTGTGATCAATCGAGAGGGGTATGTGCATTTTTTCACCGGGAGAAATACGAATAACGCCCCGCTCCACCCAGGCTTTATGGTTTTTTCCAACCAGCTGACCCGCTATTGATACACCGAGTTTTTCGGCCTCAGCCTGAACCAAATTACCGCTGGCTAACATTTCCAGCGTTGCTCCCTTATACAGGCCCGCCACAAACTGATCGAATACTTTACGGTCAAAATCCTCCAAGGCCTCAGCCAACTGCACTGGCTGCCAGGCAGTCGTGTTGAGCAACAAACCCGTCTCACGTATTAACTGCTTGTAGGGGGTGTCCTTGGTGCTATTTCGCCACCGTCTAATTAACTCGTCTCTCAGACGCGCTACCACCTCGTCAGACATAACTGGCTCCAACAGGGCACCTACTACCGCCTTTGCCAAAACTGGTAACTTGTTATCAAAACCATTGACGACAAAACCTATACCGTCAGGACGGCGATTAAGGCCATACCCCAACCCAGCCAACGATGCTTCGTAACTGGATTCATTAAGCGTTTCCCGCACAAGACTCAGATAGAGGTCAGCCATGGCTGCCGTCTGAGCATCATCAATGGCCGGCGTTTTTATGGCCACATAAAACTGAGCTTTGGGGACCTGATAATAGCCATCAGAATAATTCCACAAACGGTATCCGGATTTATCCACCAATAATCCCGGAGGCCCTGGCTCCACGCCTGCTTTCAACTCTGGCTTGGCGGGATGATTCAGCGTAAAGCTATCGGGTACAAAGTCATTTTCCTTGGGCAGCTGCAACCCATCCACACCGGATTTCAGCGCTATTTTTGGCAACCGAACGACGCTATAGGGCACTTGGTAGAGCGATGACACTTTATCTGTATCGACTTCCGGAGCCATCAATGTAACCAAGGCGTTCTCTGGCTTCAAAGAGGACAGCATTTTCGCGATCAAACCAGCATCAAAAATATCCATGCGATAAGGGCCACGCATCACGTCTTGATAGGGGTATTTATGCAGCTGATTAGCTAATTGGCTGGTTCGGTGCATAGGATCACCCAACTCTTTGTGGCGAAACTGCATGCCGGCCAGAGCACCTTGCTCCTGATGACGCCATTCGGCCACACCCTGCTCAGCGACCAGTGCAATTTCCTGAAAAACAAGTTCAAGCACTTGCTGCCAGCTCGACAACCCATCAGGCGTCAGCCCGACGGTAACATCAAAAGAACTACCACTTAGATCCGAGTGCCCTTCCCCAGCCCGCAGACTTTCGGCCCAACCTTTTTCCTTGAGCAGGGATAGCAGGCTGCCTTTACCCTCATGCCCAATCAGATTACCCAAGTACGCCAGTGGCTTTTGTCGATAATATTCATGTACTGCTGGCAACGGAATTGTTACCGACAACTCCCTTAACTCCTGAACAGGCTGGAGTGACAACAGCAAAGGCAGTTGTCCCTTTTCAAACAGTGGTTGACCATGTTTTGGTTGCTTGCTCTGTGAGTTAAGCACCGCCTCAAAACGTGGTCGCACCATCGACTCAAGCTCATCCAATGAATTGGGAGCCAGTACCACTAGGGCCATCCGGTTGGCCGAGTAATGCTGCTGATAGAATGACACCAAGTCTTCACGAACTTTGCTTGTTTCTGTGTCTGCCAATGTATCGAGGTTACCCACACTGAATTTTGATGAAGGGTGATTGGTATTCACCACTTCACTAAAGACATTCAGCTGGCGACGGTAATCATTTTTTATTCTGGCCTTGTACTCAGAGTGCACGGCATTTTTCTCTCGCTCCACATACTCGGCATTAAATAATGGCGCAACAAAGAATCGTGAAAAGCGATCCAGAGCCGGCTCAAGGTCCTCGGGGTTAATATCAAAAAAGTAGTTAGTATGATCAAAAGAGGTATAGGCATTATGCCCCCCGCCATGCTGGCTGATAAACGCCTGATACTCATCCGCTTCTGGGTAACGATCAGTCCCTAAAAACAACATGTGCTCTAAAAAGTGCGCAAGCCCCTGCCGATGAACTGGGTCGTGGGAACTACCAACAAACACGTCCAAAGCTGCTACGGCCTTGTCAGCTTTTTTATCTGAAACAAGTAAGACCTGCATCTGATTGGGTAATAGCAGATAACGATACTCCGAAAGATCACTATCACTTCGTACAATCGAGTCACTCTGTGCAATCGGGCCATTATCTACAACCTGTTTATCGTGGCATGGGCGTGCCGCGAGCGCCTGTGACAAGCCAAAGGTTGCAATCAATATGTATACAAAGGCTACTGCTATTCTTTTCATAGAAGTCATGAGGTTCCGTTTTTTATTTGCAGAAATACGTTAGCGCTACGTTATAGAGCTTCTTTATAAAAACGTTATAGAACTACTCGGACACCGAGTTAGGCAAATCAGTTCTCGGCCAGGCGTTATAAAGTGCTTTTACTAGGGTTGCCAAAGGGATCGCAAAAAATATGCCCCAAAACCCCCAAAGGCCACCGAACACTAATACAGCAAGAATAATGGCAATCGGGTGCAGGTTTACAGCCTCGGAAAACAGTAGTGGGACCAGAACATTACCGTCCAACCCCTGAATAATTCCGTAAATCATCACCAACCAAAATAAGTCGCCGCCCCAGCCCCACTGAAAATAGGCCACAACTGTCACCGGAATAGTAACGACCACAGCCCCGATATAGGGAATGACCACCGACAACCCCACCAACAAGGCCAGGAGTGCCGCATAGTTCAGCCCCATAATCAAAAAAGCTGCGTAGCTCACAAAACCTACCGCCAATATTTCGATGGCTTTACCACGCACATAATTGGCCACCTGCACATTCATCTCGTGCCAAATTTGCCACATGACCGGACGCTCGTGAGGCAATAAACCAGACATCATTGCCAATAACTCATCCTTGTCCTTGAGCATAAAGAACACCAACAAGGGCACCAACACCAGATAGACCATCATGGCCACCACACTGGGGAAGGTGCTAAAGGAAAAGCTCACCAGCCGCTCAGCCATACCCGCCACCTCTAGAGAGGCTTTACCCAAGAGTTCTTTTAACTGCGCCTCTGAAATGAGATGCGGATATTGATCGGGAAGTAACAGCAAGACATCTTGCCAATGTTTGACCATGGCCGGAACTTCACCCGCCAAATTGGCTGCCTGGCGACCAATCAATGGCAACAAGATAATTAATATCGCTAAAAACACACCAACAAATAGCAAAAAGACGAGCGTCACCGCCACCAATCTTGGTGCCCTACATGCGACCAAGCGGTTAACTCCACCTTGCAACATAAAGGCAAAAATAAGTGCCGCTACAAAGGGTGCCAAAATTTCACCCATAGTCGCCACCACCACAAGGGCGACGACCAACAGTAACGTCAGCAGAACTGCCTCTTCTTCACCTAAATAGCGGTTTACCCAACTTCCAAGCACTTTCCACATAACAGATCCCAATACTTACAGCACACACACTCATGATGCAGACTACGGAATCCACGCCCACGCATCAAGAACAGACGTCAACCTTTTAAGGGCACAGACTTAATTAAGCTAAAAGTGCACTAATTCTCATGAATTTAGTCATAGACTTACGTTATTATCTTGGAACGCCTCAAATCACACGATACTGAAGGACTTGCCTCATAGTGTTTCTTAAATATTTGAACCGATTCACCCTGACGGCAATGGCTATTGCCATGCTAACGGCTCCGACTCATAGCGCCGATATTAAGCTGCCATCGTTTGGCGGCGGCACATCCAGTGTTATTTCTCAGCAACAAGAATACGAGCTCGGCCGAGCATGGCTAATGGCCTATCGCGGCCGAATGAAAGAATACGACGACACCGTACTGTATGACTACCTAGAACATCTCATTTACAAACTGGCCGAATATAGCGAGCTACAGGATCATAGACTTGATCTTCTCGTCATCGATGACGCCTCAATGAATGCATTCGCTGTACCCGGAGGAGTCATTGGTGTTAATACCGGCCTGTTCAACTATGCAAAGTCCGAAGATCAGCTGTCTTCAGTGCTGTCTCACGAAATCGCTCACTTAAGCCAGCGACACTTCGCTCGCAGGGTAGAAACACAGAAAAAAAACTCAACCGCCACTATGGCAGGAATGTTGGGCGCCCTAGTCTTAGCGGTTACCGTAGGTGGTGATGCGGGCATGGCTGCAATGACAGGGACGATGGCGGCAAGCCAGGGGCGTACGCTCCACTACAGCCGTCAGAATGAGCAAGAAGCGGATCGCATCGGCCTAAAAACCATGAGCGCAGCAGGCATGGATCCAAATGCAATGTCAGGAATGTTTGACCAAATGCTTCAAGCCACTCGCTACACGGGCAACAAACCCCCAGAATTTATGCTCACCCACCCACTAACTGAAAACCGGGTGGCTGACGCCAGAAACCGTGCCAGGCAGTACCCCCCCAAACAGTATCTGGACAATATTGAATATCACCTGATGCGAACCCGCTCATTGATCTCTATCGACAAAAAACCCCGTGTTTCCTTGAACCGCTTTCAGCATGAACTAAAAGGAAACAGCCTCAACACAGAGGCAGCCCAATATGGGCTGGTATTAACCCATACAATGCTGGGTGACTATTCAACCGCACGAAAAAATCTGCGAAGCTTGTTAAAAAAATCACCCGATCGACTGACCTATCTATTGGCGGAGATAGAGATAGACCGTGCTGAAGGCAAGTTTGATTTCGCCATCACGAAAACGACCATGCTCCTACGCCACCACCCAAGCAGCTATCCCCTCAAAATGTCTCTGGCTGAAACCTACCTTAAAGCCAATCGCTTCTATGAATCAGAGGTCATTCTGGCCGACCTGACTCAAAGTCGGCCTAATTTACCTCTTGTCTGGTACGACCTGGCCGAGGTACGTGGCCTGGCTGGCAATATTTCTGGGGTTCATATGGCCCGAGCCCAATACTTTATTCTTAATGGTGTATTCGACCGTGCACGAGATCAGCTCGGGTATGCTCAAAAACTATTGATTCATGACTACAAACAAACAGCCATCATTGATCAAAAGCTAAGAGACTTAGCCTCCCTAGAAAAGAAACTAAATAACCTCATGAAATAAATGACGGGGATAACGGCTAACTAACTGCCAAAAAACACAGAGAACCTCTAAGAAGCCCCCTAAAAGTAACCCTCTCAGCCCAGCTCGGCTGATAACTGTAATTCACGAAATTCCAGCATTCGCTGTAGTGACACCATCGCCTGCTCACCTATCACTGGATCAACATGGATTTCATTAGAACCTTGCTCCAGTGTTTCCATCAGATTTTTCAAGTGATTCATCCCCATCCATGGGCAGCTTGCACAGCTTCGGCAAGTCGCACCTTCACCCGCAGTCGGTGCAATCATCAGCTCTTTATCTGGTGCCGCTTGCTGCATTTTGTGAAAGATGCCGATATCTGTTGCCACAATCATTTGCTGATTAGGCAGTGTTTGTGCCGCTTTAATCAGCTGTGAAGTTGAGCCTACGGCATCCGCAATTTCAATCATAGCCTCAGGAGATTCCGGATGAACCAGCACTGCAGCATCGGGGTAAACTGTCTTCAGGAAAGCAACGCCCTGTGATTTAAACTCCTCGTGCACAATACAGCTCCCATCCCACAGGAGCATATCGGCACCGGTCTTTTTCTGAACATAACTACCCAGATATTTATCCGGTGCCCAAAGGATTTTTTCACCACAGCTATCGAGGTAATCCACGACATCCAGAGCAATACTCGAAGTGACCACCCAATCTGCACGAGCTTTGACTGCTGCAGAAGTGTTTGCATAAACCACCACTGTACGATCAGGATGTTGATCACAAAAAGCACTGAACTCGTCAACGGGACAACCAAGATCAAGAGAGCAGGTCGCTTCCAATGTTGGCATCAAAACCGTTTTTTCTGGTGTTAGAATCTTGGCGGTCTCGCCCATAAATTTCACCCCTGCCACCATCAGTGTAGAGGCAGAGTGACTATGACCAAATCGTGCCATTTCAAGAGAATCCGACACAATCCCTCCCGTCTCTTCAGCTAACTGCTGAATAATCGGGTCGGTATAGTAATGAGCCACAATGACAGCATTTTTTTCTTCAAGTAGCTGCTTGATACGAACCTTATATACAGCCTCGTCTTCAGGCGTGTATTTTGGCTCATCATGCATTTGGTCTAGATAACGCTCGACCAATGCCTGATGTGTGGGTTCTTCGGCGATCTGTAGCTTAGAGGATTGAGTCATAATTCGTGTGTTGGCAATACGTATTATCTGCAATTTTACCATACCCTGACGGCCAAGCCGATAACCCTTAATAGATACAGGCCAACTTTTATCCCCGAGAGAGCGAGCATAAAAAAACCGTCCAAATGGACGGTTTTTTTAGTGTAATGGTGGGCCGTGCTGGATTCGAACCAGCGACCAATTGGTTAAAAGCCAACTGCTCTACCAACTGAGCTAACGGCCCTTAGAAGAGGCGCATATCTTACTTATGGCTAACCAAAAATCAAGTCTTTATTTAACGGAAATATAACGCGTGGAGTCTTCAAGGCCCGCCTGCTCAAATCCGATTTTTCTGAGACGGCAACTATCGCACTTACCACAAGCAAGTCCGGCCTCTGTAGCCTGATAACAAGACACCGTTTGAGCGTAGTCCACACCAATGGCTACACCTTGGCGAATGATATCAGCCTTCGTTAAATTGATGAGTGGTTTATTGATTCTAAGGTAATGACCTTCAACGCTCGATTTGGTAGCAAGGTTAGCCATTTTCTCAAATGCTTCGATATATTCTGGACGACAATCAGGGTAACCCGAGTAATCCACTGCATTCACACCGATAAAGATATCCTGAGCACCCAGCACTTCGGCCCAGCCAAGTGCGATGGAAAGAAATACGGTGTTGCGTGCCGGGACGTAGGTGACGGGGATTCCTGATGTTTCCTCTTCTGGCACGTCGATCTTGTCATCGGTCAGCGCCGACCCACCAATAGTTCGTAGGTCAAGCGCCACCTCTTTGTGCTCTTCAGCACCCATCAGCGCTGAACATTGCCGGGCAGCAGCTAGCTCAGCATGGGCACGCTGGCCGTAATCAAAACTTAGGGTGTAGCACCTAAACCCTTCCTCTCGCGCCATGGCTAACACCGTGGTGGAATCAAGGCCACCAGACACGAGTACCACAGCTTTCTTATCAGACTTGCTCATAGGGCCTCTTCATAGCGTATCCATGTCCAGGCTCATCGTTTCAGTGTCCCGGCTCATCGTTCCAAAGCATCTTATGCATCTGGAGCTGAAATCGCACTTGCAGATGGTCTGCCAATATCCAGTCTGCCAACTCAGTAGCATTCTGCTGGCCAACACTGGGAGAAAACAAAATATTTCCCACTTTATCGGCAAGGTTCAACTCATCCATTTTCAACCGGGCCCACTCGTAATCCTGTCGATCGCAGATCACAAATTTGATCTGATCATCAGGCTGAAGGTATGCCATGTTCTCATAAAGGTTACGACCCGCCTCACCCGAAGCCGGGGTTTTCAAGTCCAATACTTTAACAACGCGGGAATCCACATCCTCAACGGAGAGTGCGCCCGATGTTTCAAGAGACACCTGATACCCCTGATCACAAAGTTCCTTCAACAAGGGGATACAGGCCTTTTGTGCCAAAGGCTCCCCACCCGTCACGCAAACTTGATTGGGCTGAAAGCTAGCGACCTTTTCCAGTACATCAGAGAGCGATTGGCGTTCGCCACCGTAAAAGGCATATTCAGTATCACAGTAATGACAACGCAGGGGACAACCCGTTAACCGAACAAAGACCGTAGGCAGGCCCACAGTAGAAGATTCCCCTTGCAGAGAATAAAAAATTTCAGTGATACGGAGAGTTGTTAGATCCATAGGGCAGTAACTGAACAGCGGAAACCGCGCAGTTTAACCGAAAAAACCTGTCTTCGGGACTCTGGCTTTAGAGAATGTAGCTTTAGAGAGTGCCGCTTTAGCGAATGTAGTTTTAAAAAGTATCGCACTAAAGGGCGTCAGCGCTAAAAGTTCTCCTCTAGATAGCTTTTCGCCAACCTTGCTGCATTGTCATTACCACTAGCAGCCTTTTCCAACAGCGGCTTGGCCTTGGCTTTATCACCAAGGAGATGATAGACCTGCCCCAGCTTGAAGGTCGAATCTGGTGCCTTACGATGAGCGGGGTAATTATCAACTACTGTCGAGAAAGACTGACGAGCCAACTCCAACTGCCCCTGCAACACATAAATCTCTCCCAGCCAGTAATGGGAATTTGCTACATATTTTCCATTGGGGTATTTGGCATTGTGCTCTTTAAATAGAGCTATGGCCTCTGGAACCTTACCCGCCTTCAGCTGGTTGTAAGCATTACTGTAGTGTTCAGTTTCATCAGGAGTGCCCATTGAGGTACTGGCCGGGGCTGTAGAAGCACCAACTCTCACCGTATTAGAGGGCTGAGCAGGATTGCTAGAACTACCCGTCACAGTACTACTGAGGCGACGATCAAGATTCATATAGTCATCCATTTGCCGCGCTTTTAACTGAGTGACTTCGTAGTTCAGCTCTTCCACCATTCCGCGCAAGGTTCTAATCTCATCCTGAAGAAGTTGTACTTGGTAGTGCACATCACCACCCTGAGGTAATGGTATTGGGGCAGAAGCCTGCGGCATCGGCGCTGACTGGTGTACAGGCAGTGTATTAACCGGTTGGTTTTGTTGACTACCTCTCTCCTCAACGGGAGCCGCTGCCTGTGCAGCGATTGATAAGAAGAGACCAAGAAACACCAAATTGGCACGTACACGCATGAGAGCAAACACCCTATTAAATGGATTTA
>JAGPWA010000046.1 GCA_018066715.1 Porticoccus sp.
TCACCGTTGGTAGAGAGCACTTCGAACTGGTGCTCACCATCCACATCAGCAATCTCAATAATGGAGATATCAAAAGTACCACCACCCAAGTCGTAAACTGCAATCACGCTATCGCCGGGCGTTTTGTCCATACCGTAGGCCAGTGCGGCTGCGGTGGGCTCGTTAATAATACGTTTGACGTCAAGACCAGCAATTTTACCGGCATCTTTTGTTGCCTGACGCTGAGAATCATTAAAGTAAGCCGGCACAGTAATTACCGCTTCAGTAACATCTTCGCCTAGATAATCTTCGGCAGTTTTCTTCATTTTTTTCAATACTTCAGCCGAAATCTGTGGGGCTGCTTTCTTATCGCCCTTCACTTCAACCCAAGCATCACCGTTGTCGGCTTTAACAATTTTGTACGGCACCATTTTGATGTCTTTCTGTACCACATCATCTTCAAAACGACGGCCAATTAGACGCTTCACCGCATACAGTGTATCGGTGGGATTGGTAACAGCCTGACGCTTGGCGGATTGACCCACCAAAATTTCGCCGTCATCGGTATATGCCACGATGGATGGCGTAGTGCGGCCACCCTCAGAATTTTCAATAACTTTCGGCTTGCCGCCTTCTAGCACGGACACACACGAGTTAGTGGTGCCTAGGTCAATTCCGATAATCTTACCCATTACTTTCTCTCCGGGATTCGTTTCAAATTCAAAAACTGTTAATTTAAAAAAACTGCTTCTGGTTGTTTATATTGGCCCGTGTTCCGGGATTTCAACCCTCGCCAGTATTATTTGGTGCCGCTTTAACCACGACCACCATGGCAGGACGCACCAACCGCCCGTTCAACGTGTAGCCTTTCTGAAACACATCAACCACGGTATTGGGTGCTTGATCCGGCATTTCCAGCATGCTCACCGCCTGATGAAATTCTGGGTTAAACACCTCTCCTTTTGGATCTACCGCTTCTACCTTGAAGCGTGCCAATACATCCTGAAAACTTTTCAGCGTCAGCTCAATTCCTTCGCTGAGCACCTTGATATCATCGTTATTGTCATCCATGGCCTGGATTGCACGCTCTAGATTATCGACCACAGGTAGAAGCTCACCGACAAACTTATCCAGTGCATATTTGTGGGCATTTTCCACATCACGCTCTGCCCGACGACGCAGGTTCTGCATCTCGGCCTGAGTCCTTAACTCCTGATCCTTTGCAACGTCCAATTCGGTCTGAAGCTGCACTAAATCTCCTTCAACCTCAGGTGTCTCGCCCTCTAGTGGCGACTGCTCAGTCTCAAGTACTTCGGGTTGGAGCTCTTCGGCCCCCGTCTCCTGGCTGTTGTTTTCTTCAGTTGACACGCAACATCTCCATTTTGGACATTGTTTAAATCTACCATGACCATAAGCGGCTATAGGTCTGGATATAAGTTTAGATATATAGGTTCATCCCGGTATATTGGGCCGTCACAACCAGTTTCAAGGGCAGACGCACTGAAAAAATCTGTATAACATTAGCAACCCGAATATCACTTCCGTCATAGGCAGGATCACTATTGCTTACAACCCTAACGGTCAAAAACTTTACCTTGGTCGAACAGCTCGAAGTAGACTTCGGCCTTGGTATGACGGCATTAACCGGAGAAACGGGTGCGGGCAAATCATTAGTCATTGATGCGCTGGCAATGGCACTGGGAGATCGCGCTGATACTGACCGAATACGCAGTGGCACCGAGCGCGCCGAAGTCTCAGCAATGTTTGACCTCAACACTGCCACCCATGCCATCACATGGCTTAAGAACAACGACTTTGACACTGAAGGTAGCGAGTGTTTACTCAGACGCTTACTAACCCGGGAAGGACGATCTCGGGGCTATATCAATGGTCAGCCTGCCACCATGCAGCAACTCCGCGAACTGGGCGAGATGCTGATAGACATCCATAGCCAGCACGAACACCAATCGCTATTACGCAGGGAAGTTCATCGCCAGATTCTGGACGATTTCGCTGGATGTTCAGCCATGGCTGCCGAGACCAAAAACTTATACCAGCAATGGAACACCACCCAACAACAACTACAACAGTTGGAAAACACCTCCGATGAACTCACGGCACAACGCGATCTATTGCGCTTCCAGGTGGAGGAGCTAGATCAACTGAGTCTAAACACAGGTGAGTTTGAGACACTAGAACGTGAACAACAAATGCTGGCTAATGCCGATACTATTCTTCAGGACAGCCATACACTGGCACAGCTTTGTTCCGATGCTGAAACATTTAACCTACAAGACGCGCTTGGCAAAGCACTGCAAATATTGGATGGCATGCCAAATAAACCTGAGCCATTGAAGGAAGCTGAGAAACTACTTAACAGCGCACACATTGAAGTACAGGAAGCTGGGCGGGAAATTCAACACCATCTCGACAACTTTGAACTCGACCCAGTGAGACTCCAGCAGGTAGAGGAGCGCCTAGGTGCCATCTATCAGCTGGCAAGAAAACACAAGGTACTCCCAGCAGAACTCCAGCAAAAACATGCCGACCTAAACCTGGCACTCAAAGCCATTGCTGGCAATGAAACAGATGTCGTTGCACTAAAACAACAGCTGGAAACACTCACCAGTGGCTATCAAGCTTTGGCCAATAAGCTGTCTAAAAAACGGGCAACTGCGGCCAAACAGCTGACGCTAGCTATTGAAGAGCAGTTTGCCTTACTTTCGATGACCGGCGCCAAATTCTCACCGAAGCTGACACCTCTACCCAACCAAGGCTTCGGGCTCCATGGGCAGGAAACCATCGAATTCCTGATTGCCACCAACCCGGGTGAGCCCGCAAAACCTCTCGCCCGTATTGCCTCAGGGGGTGAACTATCAAGAATCAGTCTTGCAATCCAAGTCATTGCCGCCCAGAACTCATCCATTCCCACCATGATATTCGATGAGGTTGATGTAGGCATTGGGGGTGCCACCGCCGAGGTAGTGGGCCAACTGCTACGCCAATTAGGTGAACAGGGTCAGATTATCTGCGTCACACATCAACCCCAAGTTGCGGCTAGGTCACACCACCACCTGCTTGTTAGCAAGAAAACGGTGGAACAGACCACACAGAGCAATATTAAACCACTCTCCGAGACCGGTAAAATCGATGAAATTGCCCGTATGCTGGGCGGATCAAAGATCACCAAGACCACATTGAACCACGCCAAAGAATTACTTCAGCTCGCCAGTTAGGCTCTATTGAATAAATTTCGATCAAACCGCAACACTTATAGTTGATTTAGATCAATTCTGAGAGCGGCCAAAGCCTCTACATTCATGCGTTCAAATATTTAATTCGGTGCTGACACAGGCGCCGGT
>JAGPWA010000051.1 GCA_018066715.1 Porticoccus sp.
TCCCGCTCGACGCTCTGTTTTTACTCATATTGAGGATAATATTTCTGATGGTCATTATGACCGTGAAAAAGTGTTGATTGTGATTCATCCGCAGTACCGCAATGTCTGGTATTGGCTAATTCCCTTTAGTAATGGTCGTTGCTCTTTGGGTGTCGTGGCTGAGGATAGTTACTTCGCTGAACTTGGGTTAGAGGAAAATAGTGACATTATTAAGGCTTCAGTAGAGGCGTCACCCGAGTTATCGTTACTCCTACACCATGCTTGTTATGATACTGAGGTAAGGAGTATTGCTGGTTATTCTAGCGATGTGACATCACTGTGGGGTAATGGCTATGCCTTGCTGGGTAATGCCGGAGAATTTCTGGATCCGGTATTCTCTTCAGGCGTGACTATTGCTATGAAGTCAGCCAGCTTGGCGGCACCGCTGGTGAGTAGACAATTGAAGGGTGGAAAAGTTGATTGGCAATCCGAATATGCTGTTCCGTTAAAGCGTGGGGTTGATACATTTCGGGCCTTTGTTGATAGTTGGTACCAAGGGTCCTTACAACGGATTATCTTTTCAGAGAATCAGTCTCCAGTAATTCGAGAAATGCTTTGTTCTATTTTGGCGGGGTATGCTTGGGATGAAGGCAATCCATTTGTGCAGGAACCAGAGAGGCGTCTACGTGCGCTCGCTGAAATATGCGCTACTGTTTAGTTATCATTGTTATGATTTACCTGCTTGGGTGCGAATCTACAGGCCGTCGTACTGACGCTGAAAAACTACCATTACCTGAAGTGGCGGCCTTGGCCTGTTGTTGGCAGTCTCTAGAGCGGCTGGATGTGACAATAGATGGCAATCAGATGATGTTGTCGTCGGCGACTGCAGTTACTAAAGATAAGTTGACGGTTGTTATTCTTGACCCCCTGGGAAGGCGGTGGATGACGATTACCCAAAGAAATGGTGAAATTGAAATAGATCAGTCGCCGGAGGTTAATGTGAAGCTGCCTGTTAAGTGGCTAATCTTGGGTATTTATCTGCGCAATATGACGGGTAATGATTGGCGCTTTCCTGGTTCAAATTGGGTGGTGGAGCGGCGGGGTGAACAACGGCTGCTTAAGCTGGGCAGTAAAGTCCAAATTCGATTGATAGAAGATAATAAAAATAGTGAAAACCAATATGATTCTTTGGTGGAGCTTCGCTATCTTGAACTGAATTTAGTGGTAAAAATTACAACGTTGTCGAGACAGTTTTTGTGAGTGGCTTAATACACATGCCTGCAAATAAAAGAATTTACTTAAATGCCGCAGGTGTCGTTTGTTCGTTGGGCTCCGGTATAGAGGCTGTTGCAAAAAAACTTTTTGAAAGTAGCCGGGACGAGTCATACTTAAAGCAATCCATGCAGTTTTCAACAGAGAAAAACTTGCCGGTGGGTGAGATTGGCCAACCTCTTTCAGTTGTGGTTATTCCTGAGGAAAATACTCGTAATAACCGGGTGCTTACCACGGCGATTGAGCCACTTCTTCCCGACATTGAAAAGCTAAAACAGCGCTATGGAGCACGGCGAATAGCAGTGGTAGTGGGCACTAGTACATCAGGTATCTCCGATGGTGAAGATGCTCTTCGGTATTACCGAGAGCACGGTACATTCCCACGGGATTATCACTACAGGAAACAGGAAATATCTTCACCTTCTCGATATCTTGCACGTTGGCTGGGATTGCAAGGCCCTGCATTTTCTGTCTCAAGTGCCTGCACCTCTGGAGCGAAGGCTCTAGCATCCGGGGCAAGATTGTTGCGGCTAGGGGTGTGTGATGCGGTGATTGCTGGTGGTGTTGATACTCTCTGCCATATGACTATTGAGGGTTTTTCTTCTCTCTCGATAACCACTAATTCCACCTGTAATCCATTTAGCGTTAATCGCAACGGGATTAATATTGGTGAAGGTGCCGGAATAGTTCTGATGACGAGAGAGCCAGGAGCAGTCCGGCTGGCAGGGTTTGGTGAGACTTCTGACGCCCACCATATTTCTGCGCCTCACCCTCAAGGGGTTGGAGCAGAGAGAGCTATGCGTCAGGCATTGGCGCATGCGGGTATGGAAGCTAGAGGTATTGATTATGTGAACTTTCATGGTACGGCTACAGTGCAAAACGACCAAATGGAAGCACAGGCGGTACATCGTGTATTTGGCTCAGAGGTTGCCTGTGGTTCGACAAAGGCTCTGACCGGACATACCTTGGCCGCTGCGGGGGCCATAGAAGCCATATTCTGCTGGTTAGCACTGCAACGAGATGACGGTTTGCTACCTGTTCATCGTTGGGATGGGCAGCACGACCCTGAACTACCGATGTTAAATAACCTAGCAGCAACAGCATATGATAGAAAACTGAAGGCTGCGATGAGTAACTCTTTTGCCTTCGGTGGCAACAATGCATCATTAGTGTTGGTGAGTGACGAATGAATCCTGATTATAGAATTATTGACGTAGTACCCCATGGTGCCCCCATGTCTCTGTTGGATAAAATTGAGAGTCACTCGGCTGTGGGCTTGGTGGCATCGGTAACCATTACCAGTGAGAGTATGTTTTGCGAAGAGGATGGTGTGCCGGCCTGGGTTGGGATTGAATATATGGGGCAGGCCGTTGCTGCTTGGGCTGGTGTGGAGGCCAGGTTGAAAGGTAAGCCAGTAAAAATTGGTTTCCTGGTAAGTGCTCGTCGTTATATATCACCGGTTTCTCATTTTTGTATCGGTGAAACATTGCAGATTGCCGTTGAACAAATCACGGATATTACTACTGGGCTTGGGGTTTTTGATTGTAGAATCAGTATCGGACATAAGGAGATTCAGGCTAATTTGAATGTATTTATGCCTGAAAATATAGCAGAGTTTCTTGAGGGGAAGGGTGAATGAGTGACTCAGTATTAGTCACCGGTTCAAATCGTGGAATCGGAAAAGCCATTGCATTAAAGCTGGCAGAAGACGGCTATACAGTGGTTATCCACTGTCGATCTCGTCGCGAGGAAGCGGAGGCAGTACAACAGCAGATAGTGGATGCTGGAGGGAGTGCTAGGTTTCTACAATTTGATATTTCTGATCGTGAGCAATGTAAATCTGTTCTAGACACAGATATCGAACAATATGGTGCGTATTACGGCGTTGTTTGTAATGCGGGTATTACTCAGGATGCAGCATTCCCTGCCATGACCGGTGAGCAGTGGGATAATGTTATACGTACCAACCTGGACAGTTTTTATAATGTGCTGAACCCTCTAACTATGCCAATGATTAGGCGTCGAAAACCGGGTCGTATTGTTACGTTGTCATCTGTATCAGGTCTGATAGGTAACCGAGGGCAGGCAAACTATAGTGCGGCTAAGGCAGGTGTTATCGCGGCTACAAAATCCCTAGCGCTGGAGCTTGCCAAGCGAGAGATTACTGTTAACTGTGTTGCCCCGGGTTTCATTGATACAGAAATGACCAATGATGTACCGGTGGAGGAGGCGCTTAAGCTTATTCCTGCACGACGCGTAGGTCATGTTGAAGAGGTCGCCGCCTTGGTGGGTTTTTTAGTTTCACCAGAATCCTCCTATATTACTCGGCAGGTCATTGCCGTTAACGGGGGCATGTGTTGATGAGGCGTGTGGTAGTGACAGGAGTGGCTGGGTTTTCCCCTATTGGTAATGATTGGGAAACGATTGAAAAGAATCTCCGAGAGGGAAAAACAGGTATTCAGTATATGAAAGACTGGGAGTGTTACGAGGAGCTGAATACTCGACTTGGTGCACCAGTGAGCGATTTTGAAAAGCCCTCTCACTATTCTCGAAAACAGGTGCGCAGTATGGGGCGTGTCGCATTAATGGCTACAGTCGCTACTGAGCGTGCATTAGCCGATGCAGGTTTGCTGGGTAATGCGGAGATTACGGATGGTCGAATGGGCATTAGTTACGGGTCTTCCACGGGTAGTCCCGATGCAATTGCAGACTTTGGCAATATGCGACTTAATCATTATAGCGGCAATCTAAATGCAAACTCTTATCTGAAAATGATGAGTCACACGGCTGCTGTCAATATAGGTGTTTTTTTTAGTCTCAAGGGCCGTCTAATTCCTACTTCTAGTGCCTGTACATCGGGGAGCCAGGGCATTGGCTATGCTTACGAAGCCATCAAATATGGCCATCAGGACTTGATGGTTGCTGGCGGTGCTGAAGAGCTTTGCGGGACGGAGGCCGCTGTGTTTGATACGCTCTACGCGACGAGTACAAAAAATGAAACCCCCGAATTATCACCACGACCCTATGATAAAGAGCGAGATGGGTTGGTGATCGGCGAGGGAGCGGGGACGCTAATTCTTGAAGAACGTGAACATGCTCTAAACAGAGGAGCAACTATTTATGCCGAAATTGTAGGTTTTGGTACTAATTCTGACGGTAGTCACATCACTCAGCCTCAACCTGAAACCATGTATAAAGCGATGAAAATAGCGCTCACACAGTCTGGACTACAGGCTTCGGATATCGGATATGTCAGTGGCCATGGCACTGCGACAGACAGAGGTGATATCGCTGAAACTCAGGCTACTGAACGGCTGCTAGGAAAAGTACCTATCAGTACTTTTAAGAGTTATACCGGGCACACTCTGGGGGCCTGTGGTGCTTTAGAATCCATAGTGGCCATAAAAATGATGAATCAGGGTTGGTTTCATGGAACTGCAAATTTGGAAAATATTGATCCAGAGTGTGGTGATTTGGACTATCTGATGGGCGAAGGTAGGGAAATTGAAACCGATGTTGTGATGAGTAATAATTTTGCTTTTGGGGGAATAAATACATCACTAATTTTTAGAAAACCCTAGTGATTGCAAAGTAAGGAATATGTAAATAGGAGTTATTGATGAAAGGATATTCATACAGGTTAATTATTCTTCTGGCGACTCTTCTAACACCTCTTGTCGGGTTAGGGGAAGATGTAGATCAGTTATTGACGGCAGAGATCGATCAGTACATTTCTGGGTTGCAATCAGACAATATAAATACCGTTGAAATAACGGCTAACAAAATAAGTGCTTCAGGTCTAAGCGATAGTAGATTGTTCGTTGAAGTTGAGCAGGCGATTGATAAATATCATAAAAAGCAGATGATCACACCCAAAGATGAAGCATGGGTTCCGGTCATGACATCCTTATTAAGGGCCTTGGGCTCGTCAGGTGATAATAAATATATATCTGTGTTGAATCGAATTGTCGATGAGAGTTCATCTCGTGGAACACGTAACAGAGCTGTGCGTGCTGCAACCAAGGTATCTTGGTATGCCAAGAGAAATAGAATAATGCAAGATATGAAAAATCATCAACCGGGAACATCCTTGATTACCACCCGATATCTAAATTTATTTACATATTCGGATCAGATAATGAACCGATATGCAGCAGAAGAAATTTATCGTCTTGACGAGGCGGATGAAATTTTATTAGGTAAGGTTATGTCTGACTTGAACAAGGGTGCTACTCAGGACCTGGGCGGTCATCATGCAGATGTAATGGCGTGGTATTGTCGAGTTTTGGGAAAGTTGGCAAAAGATAAATACGGTGAGGACATACAGCGGTTAATAGACAACAAATCTGTTCATAAGAAAATCCGAAAACATTGTCGAAAGGAATTGGATAGACATTAATTTAATACTTATAAGTTAAAAGGTAGGGGTGGAGGGCTTCATAAGAGTTTCTCTGGATAGGCTGTTTGTTGAGGCATAAGATTATATCGGTTTGGTTGCCACTAGGTTGATAAGCGTTTCTTCATGCTTAGCTGCAGGCTTAATACCCAGCCAGTTTTCTGCAATACCAAGGTCTTCACGGCTCCACCATAAAAAAGGATATGAGATAGCAGCATCTGGTACACAGAACCCTGCACCTTTGACCATAGCAAGGTATTCTTCTGCCGTTTTTTGAAGATCCATCGGGTGACGAAATAGAAAGCGAATCAGCCATGAGTAGATATAGCGGCGTGTAGATTCAGCAAATAATAAAATTCCACCAGGTTTAAGAACTCGGTAAAATTCTTCTAAGGACTTTTCCTGTAAAACAAGGTGATGAAAAGTTTGGTGACAGAACAGTAGGTCGACACTGTTGTCGTCGAGTTTGATGTCGGAACAAGAGTTACAGATGAACTCCACAGGAATACCTTCTTTTATAGCCTCAGCTTTTGATACATGAATCATCTCTGGATCTATATCCATGCCGATAAGGCGCTGTGGTGAAAAGCGTTGATGTAGTTTTTTCAGAGACCGGCCATAGCCGCAGCCGACGTCGGCAACCACAGAATAGCTATCTTTACGGAGGCTGATCAATCGCTCCAGGTCGATGAATGCCTTTTCAAGTACACGTGTCGTCCATGTGTTAGTGCGGAGAAACCATTTTCCAAAAGCCGTTTCTGGTACGTGGTAGTCGGAGGTGGGTTGCTCGTTCATGACAGTTTATGACTCCATTTTTAAGCTTACTGATACAATCAGTACCATTATGGCTTCCATGGCAGGGCTTGAAGTATTTTATATGGTATCCGGAGCTGGATCGCGATATCTTATTCCCATTTTCAATAAAATGTTAATGAAATATTGTATGATTTCAAGATCAACAATTGCTACTTGGCGTTCTTTTTTCGTGAAAATCAAGAAGCGAATTTAGAAAAAACAAAGCAAAGGAGTATGTTGTGTCTGTTGGAGATCATTGATAAGTGCTGGTTATACCAATTCTACTTTCACCAATACAGATTTAAATGCGGGCGTCTTGCTGCGAGGGTCACTCTCACAGCCGATCAGCACATTCGCTTCCGGAAAATAAGCCATCAGATTATTATCAGGTAAATCGAAAGGATAAACTCGAACGTGGTCCATTCGGCCATAGGCAGAAACTAGATTGACCACGTTATTTTGAATACCCAAATACTGGATAGTGGTCGGGCTCATCAATACCGACCATCGCTCTTGGGTATTGCGGTAGCTGTCTGTTTCCTCATAAATAATGGTGTTGAATTGACCTTCGCTGCGCACGGTCATTAGGGTGAGGGGGTACTCTGAGGTTTTTTCTTGGGGTGGGAGTGGTTGTACTTTAAAGCGTGCTTTGCCTTCTGGCATATTAAATTTCGGCCCGTGTTTTAACCGCCCCCCGATGTGAAATTCCTGTTTTTTCACATCAATATCAGCTAGTTGCTCCATACCGGGAATGACCTTGGCAATGGCAGCACGAATATTTTTGTGCTGTTTGAATTGGCGGAAATCTATCGGGCAATCGACTAATATCAGTTGTGCTAAATCGCTAAGTACGACTACTTCGGGACGGGTGTTTTCATGGCGCTCGATACCCCCGTCACTGAGCCGCACATAATTGAACATGGATTCTTGCGTGGTGGGCTGCCACTCTTCATCACGAGCAGTGACAGGGAGGATCATACTTTCGCTGGTGTCACAGCCATGAATATGCCCGAGGTTCAGCGTGGTGGTTAAAAATAGCTTGAAGCCGATATTATCCAGTGCCTCTTTTGCCCAAGTGGAATTCGGGGTGGCACCATAGAGGTTGCCTCCCATTATCAGGGCGGTATCTATCGCATCCTTATGGGCTGCCTCAATACAGGCCAGTGTGTCCATGCCTTTAGACGTGGGTAGTTGAATACCAAGCTCAGATTCAATGTTATGAAAGATATCTTCAGCCAACACGGGTTTGACGCCAATGGTGCCAATGCCTTGAACATTACTATGACCACGTAGGGGAAGGAGTCCTGCGCCGGGTTTGCCAATCATGCCCCGCAGTAGGGCCAGGTTAGAAATATATTCGATATTTTCAACACCGTGTTGGTGGTGTGTCATCCCCATACCCCAGGCGAAGATGACGTGCTGTGCCGCTATATATTGATCGGCCACCTTGTGAATCTGCTCACGGGAAATACCGGTAGTCAGCTCAATGGTTTGCCAGTGAGTGTTTTCAATATCTCGTCTGAAAGCATCAAATTTCTCGGTATGTTGGCTAATAAAGTCACTATTTTCGCCCTGCTTTTCCAGCACCGATTTGGCAATACCCTTAAATAGAGCGATATCGCTACCAATAGCCGGTTGCAAGTATTCACTGGCAATCCAGGTGCCACCAGTAATCATAGATTTGGCACTTTTGGGGACGGCAAAGCGAACCAGCCCAGGTTCTTTGGCGGGATTGATGATAATCACTTTGCCACCTCGGTCACGCACACCCTTGAGCTGGTGAATAAACCGTGGATGGTTAGATGCCGGGTTGGCGCCGATAACAAAGACCATGTCACAGTGAGACAAGTCTTCCAGCTCCACAGTGGCGGTACCTGTGCCAATGGTGGAGCCCAGCGCTTCACTGGTAGCCTGGTGGCAGTAGTAGGAGCAGTTATTGACGTTGTTGGTGCCGTAAAGGCGCGCTAATAATTGAAAGACAAAACCAGCTTCGTTGGAGGATCTACCGGAAGAGTAGAAGAAAGATCGAGACGGTTCAGTCGTAGAAAATTTTTCAGCGGCATAGGTTATCGCCCATTCCCAGCTGACCTCTCGAAAGTGGCGGGCATTTTTTTCCTTGAAAAGTGGATTGCCAAGTCGGCCAAGATGTTCGAGCTCGTAGCCACTTAATTCCCGCAGTTCAGAGAGTGAATGCTGAAATATCTCTGGCGGGATAGCCGGTTGTATATCCGTTGATTGCGCCTGAATACTTTTGTTGCAGACGGCAGGGAATTCGCCCAGCTCATTGGTCATGCCACCCTGTTGACCACCCATACCCAGCCCGCAGGCTTTACAGGTATTTTTTGAAGACAGTGCTTTAGATGAATTTTTAAGGCCAATTTTTCGGACAGTATTGAGGGTATACATAACTTTTTTAGTGCCACCACCGATAATGTTTTTGGACTCCTGTCGATTGTGGTTATCACTCATTTAATTTCTGCTCTTTGGTAGTAACAGCGAACACCCATTCAGCTACAAATACTGTGCGTGGAACTTGATATGCTCGCCAATAAACGAGGCAATAAAATAATAGCTGTGGTCATAGCCGGGTTGCATACGAATGGTCATGGGGTGATTTTCGCTCTGACAGACAGCTTCCAGAAATTCGGTTTTCAATTGTTCCTGAAGAAAGCTGTCTTGATCCCCCTGGTCGATTAAAACTGGCAGGTGTTGAGATGGGGCGCTGGATTTAATCAGCTCCGTACTGTCGTATTGTTTCCATGCCTCTTGATCATCACCGAGATAGAGGCGTAATGCCTTGTTGCCCCATGTGCAGTTTATGGGCGAACAAATGGGGGCAAAGGCCGAAGCTGATTTGTACTGCTTGGGGTTTCTCAGGGCAATGGTCAACGCCCCATGACCACCCATAGAGTGGCCTGAAATACTGATTTTTGTACCATCGATGGGGAATTTCGAATTGATGAGCGCGGGTAATTCACTCACCACATAATCGTACATATGGTAGTGCTGATCCCAGGGTGACTCCGTGGCATTGACGTAGAAGCCAGCACCCAGCCCTGCATCATAGGCCCCCTCGGGATCATCTGGTATACCCTCACCGCGGGGGCTGGTATCCGGTGCAATGATAGCGATGCCATACTTTGCGGCATATTGCTGTGCCCCGGCTTTGTTCATAAAGTTTTCATCGGTGCAGGTGAGACCTGAAAGCCAGTACAAAGCCGGAACTGAATATTGCTCTGCTTGAGGTGGCAAATAAATGGAAAACGTCATTTCACAGTTGAGCACGTCGGATAGATGACGAAAGCGGAGTTGTTGTCCGCCAAAGGATTTATGTGCGTCAATTTGTTCCATGGCTACTTTTATCCTTTCATCAAGCCGTCATCTAATTAAGCTACTCGTTAATACAAAGCCCTTTAGTACAAAGCCCTTTAGTACAAAACCCTTTAGTACAAAACCACAGAACGAATGCTTTTTCCCGCATGCATCAAATCAAAGGCTTTATTGATATCGTCTAATGGCATGGTGTGGGTAATTAGATCATCAATATTGATCTTGCCCTCCATATACCAATCGACAATTCTGGGCACATCGGTGCGGCCACTTGCTCCACCAAAGGCAGTGCCGTGCCAGGAGCGTCCGGTCACTAGCTGAAAGGGACGGGTGGATATTTCCTGACCAGCACCAGCCACACCCACACCCACAATACAGCTTTGCCCCCAGCCTTTGTGACAACACTCCAGCGCCTGACGCATCACATTTACGTTACCAATACACTCAAAACTGTAGTCCACACCGCCGCCGGTCATATCAATAATATGGTCCACTACATTCTCAACCTCAGATGGATTGATAAAGTCAGTCATGCCAAATTGCTGGGCTAACCCTACTTTGGTCGGGTTGGTATCGATACCAATAATCCGAGTTGCCCCCACCATTTTGGCGCCCTGAATCACATTGAGGCCAATGCCACCCAAACCAAATACAGCCACGGTTGAACCGGCTTCTACCTTCATAGTGAAGGCCACCGCACCAATACCGGTGGTAACGCCGCAGCCGATATAGCAAATCTTGTCAAAGGGTGCATCTTCCCGAACTTTGGCTAGGGCAATTTCTGGTAATACTGTGTAATTAGAAAAAGTTGAACAGCCCATGTAGTGCAGAATCGGTTGGCCATCCAGAGAAAAACGACTTGTACCATCGGGCATTAAACCTTGCCCTTGAGTCGTGCGAATAGATTGGCACAAATTTGTTTTTGGGTTCAGGCAAAAATTACACTCCCCACATTCCGGGGTATACAGGGGGATTACATGGTCGCCTGGTTTTAAGCTCTTAACGTCTGGCCCCACCTCAACAACGATACCAGCACCTTCATGGCCTAGAATCGCGGGAAAGGCACCTTCAGGGTCATCTCCCGATAGGGTGAAGGCATCGGTATGGCACACTCCAGTAGCTTTAATTTCTACCAAAACCTCGCCAGCCTTTGGCCCTTCCAGATCAACATCTACCACTTCCAGTGGTGCACCTGATTTAAAGGCCACTGCCGCACGTGTTTTCATTTCGAACTTTCTCCCTAACAGCCATTATGAATCAGCGGATCACTATAGTAAGTTGCTCCATATGGGGCAAACGTTAATCCTCTTTATCAATAGGTGTCAGGTTACCCACTGCATTGGCTAGCATTTGGTTGGAGACAAGCATTCCCCTATTGATGTTTAGCAGGGAGGAGAGTGGTATCCCAATATCTTCACTGCCGACATAGCGAATGATCAGCTGGTGCAATTGATCATGGGATAGGTTGATCTCTGATTTAATTTCCTCATGTTTTTCTGTTATTAACACGGGATCAGTTTTTTCGAGTAAGTTAAGGAGGTGACGATAGATGGCTCGAGTATCGTGATGGATTGTTTCTATCAGTTCTTCATCATCAGATTGCAGTCTTAATTCAACAAAGTTCTGTCGGACATCCTTGAGGCTCTTCGCGCTGTAAGCCAAATTTCGAGCAGCGTCTAGTAATCGAGGGATATTTTCAGCCTCTCCTTTCTCAGGCTTCTCTTGTAAGACCTTATTGGCGTAGTAGAGAACCTCTTGTTCCGTGTGCTTGATCTCAGAATATTGTTCATCGAAACTGGGTCTTTCCTGGCGGGTCTGTTGATAAACATCTAGTGCCTTGTAACCCTTGAAAAGCTCTTCGGGGCGGATTTTCATTACTCGAAGGTTGAGAATGATGACCTTATAAAATAACCGTGTAACTTCCTGGTAAATAGCGGAATCTGCAGCATCGCCGACCTTATAGGAGACCTTGGTAATGTACTGACAACCGGAGGTGTCGCCATTGGTAAAACGGTTCTGTAGCCACCGGGAAAAGGGAGATATAAAGGGGAGAAAGAGAGCAATACCCATTAAATTAAACATTGAGTGAAACAACACCAGAGCGTACATGGGGTCCTGTATTGATAAGGTGTTAGTAATCAAGTGAAGTATTACTGGTAGTAGAAAAAAGGCGATAGTGCAGTTTACTAAGTTAAAAATAAAGTGGGACAAGGCCACTCGACGTTTGTCGGCAGTCCCTTTGAGACTGCTGATTAAAATGGTGCCGGTGGTTCCCAAATCAGCACCGATGATAATGGCAGCAGCGGTTGTGAGAGGCAGTACGTCAGTATGGATCGCACTCAATACAATCATCATGGTGGCTGAGCTGGATTGAATTATTGCGGTAAAGATCAGGCCCCCCAGTAGAAATAGCGGGAGTGGGTAATCCCGAAAAAGTTCTGGTGATAGCTGCTCACTGAAGCCCTCCATACTGGTTTTAATCAGCCCTAAACCCATCAGTAATAGCCCCAGCCCGAGTAGCAACTTAGCTTGTGGGTGCCGACGGTGCTCAGTGTGGATAAAAACAGTGCCCAAGGTTCCGAGAGCCAGCAGTGGAAGGGAGTACTCAGTCAGATTAAATTTGAAACCAATGGTAGCAACTACCCATCCCGTAAATGTTGTCCCCAGATTAGCACCGAAAATAATGCCAAGGGCATTGGTCATTTTGAGGATTCCGGCCCCGACAAAGGCCAGTACTATTAGTCCTACCATCGAGCTGCTTTGGAGGCAGACCGTGCTGATGATACCCATCAGTACGCCACGAATAGGTGTGTTGGTATGCTCTCTGAGTAGTCGTCTGAAGGAGTGAGTACCAAGGCGGTGTAAGGCTTGCTCCAGCGTCATCATTCCAAAGAGGAAAATGCCGAGGCCTGCTGCGAGTTCCCATGGTTGAAATTGCATGATGACGCTCTCAATGCTCCTTTTGGATCAAAGTATCATTAAAGAGTTTAGAAGAAAGGGCGGTAGAGGGACAGGGTAATTAGGGGACAGGATTTAAAATCCCACCCCTAATATTTAGGTTGCTAACGTCCAGCTGGGTAAGGTGTTACCGGAGCCCCAGTGAGGCCCCGGTATGGTCAGCCAGTATTATTTTCCCAGTGGCTTGAGAATTAGAATCAGCTTGGGCAGTAATGTCATGGAGCCAAGCAGAGCTGCAAGCATGGCGAGTGAGGTGAGCAGCCCAAAATAGACCGACGGAATAAAGTTGGACAGTGCCAGAATGGAGAAGCCCACAATAATAGTGACTGCGGTATAGAACAGTGCCCGCCCTATGCTGGCATGAGCCCGGTGCATGGATGCAATGTAATCACGATCGACTTCAAACTCCCGTTTGAAACGGGTGATGTAGTGGATGGCGTGGTCAACACCGATACCCACGGTGATGGCCGCAATGGTGATGGTCATCATATCGAGTGGAATACCAGCAATACCCATGCCGCCAAGTACAACACCTGCCGCTAAAAAGTTAGGCAGAATTGCGATCAGGGAAATGGATATTGACCGGAATAGCACTAGGAACATCGCCATAATCCCGAGAAATACAGTACCCAACGTCATGATCTGAGAGCGAAAGAGGCTCTGAAGCATGTTGTTATAAAGTACTAGCAGCCCGGTGAAATTTACTTGGTCTGCCTCGAAGCCTGCCTCAGTGATGGCAAACTGATTAATTTTGGCCAGCAGGTCATTACGGTTCAGTTCGCCCTGAGTTTCATTGACCCGTAGGGTGATCCGTGCCTGATTATATTCCTGATTAATATAGGGGTTGAGGAGAAGCTCGGCATTTTCTTCCGACAGCATCTGCGGCATTAATGCCAGTTCCAGATCATTGAGTTTGTGGCCTGACAAGTCAGAGGCTACATCGGTAACAGTGACCAGAGAGCTCACCTTGCCAATTTCTGGTAAGGATTCAAGGTAGACATGTAGCTTTCTCAGATCTTCAACACCGGCGCCGGTCAACCAGTAGCTACGCTCAGCTTCTTCTGAATTTTCATCTGCAAAATCGTCAAAGTCATCATCTGCGAAGGGGTCATCGTAAGAATCAGTGTCACTCTCAGCGCTATCGCCATACGCCCCGGCATAGGGGTCGCTGTTGGAATTATTAACCGCTGCTGTATCGCCACCTTTTTCAGCCTGAGAGTTTTCAGAGCTCATAGCGTCGTGACTAATAGACGGTGCATCGAGAATAATTTCAAGTGGTGTGGTGCCGCCCAGCTTGGCATCAATCACAGATAGCCCTTGGTAAATTTCAGTGTGGGGGCGGAAGTAATCAATAAAGCGGTTTTCTACTTGTAACTGGGAAATACCCCAGCCACTGATAAGCATTGCCAAGAATGCGAAGCTAAGTACGAGTCCACCGTGCTTCTCAGTAAAGCGAGAGAAGTGGAGGGTGAAAGCGGCAGAATTGTCAGCTTTGTCTGTGTTTACGCCCTTACCCCAAATCATCATTCCGGCCGGAATAATGATAAATGACAGGACGAGTGCCAACAAAATACCGATGGTCATCATCCAGCCAAAGTCGATGACCGGGCGTATATCACTGACGACCAGTGATACAAATGCTACGACTGTTGTTAGTACCGTATAGAGACAGGGTCGTGCCATATACATCACAGTATTTCGGACCAAGTCCAGTTGGCTGCTATCTGGCGTATCACGGTGTAGTTCTCGGTAGCGAACAATCAGGTGAATGGTCAGCGCAAGGGTAATAATGAGTAGTAGAGAGACGAAGTTGGAGGAGATAACCGTGAGACGCCAGTCAATCCAGCTGAGATAGCCGAGAATGATCTCTACGGACAAAACACAGGTCGCCAGTGGCAATATGACCCAGCGAAGCTGACGAAAAATAACCGCTAGGGTAATGATAATAAACAACAAAATACCCGTGCCAAAAATATTTAGGTCACTTTTGATAAAGTCGACCATATCGGCAGTAATCATACTGGGGCCACCCAAAAACACTTCAGCATGCTCTTTGAAACGGGACATTTTTTGACGTATTTCTGCCACTCTTTGGTGTTCCTCGACAGCACGAAGAGTGCGGTAGTCCAGGAATTCTTTGCTTATGTCCTCAAGTTGGATGACCTCTTCAGGAGACAGACCTTCGGTATCACGTTTAACCCGCAAGGTATCTCGTCCATTAACCAGCTCCAAGTATTTCTCGTCCAGCTCCATGGTTGCCAGCATGGCCGTGGTTTGGCCATCTTTACTGAGAATTAGGTCGCGGTAGATCGGGCTTTCGAGGAACTCTTTACGAGCCAGCTTCCGGTCAGTGTCTGGCAGCAGCAATGTGCGCGGTGCTTCTTTAAGTTGTGTGACAGAAATTTTTGGGCTGTACAGCAGAGGTACATTGAGCATAGAGGTGACGCTGGCAACACCATCAATTTTTGCTAGCTCTTGGTGCATTTCGTTGAGTGCGTTCAGCGAATTGTCATCAAACAGATCACCTTCGTAGGGCCTGTAGGTAACGACGAGGAAATCACTGCTGCCGTAGCGCAGTAATGATTCACGAAAATAAGTCAGACTGTTGTCATTTTCTAGTGTCAGGGAGTCTGCTGATGCATCAAGCTTGAAGTTTGGTAGGCCAAAGGCCATACCCACAGCAAGCAATAATACCGCCACTATTGAAGCGACAGGGCGACGCAGGATTAGTTTTTCATAGATTCCCAACAACCGCTCGGACATCTGGTGATCCCTCTAATTTTTTATTATGAAGCGGCGCATTATGACAGAAGAGAAGAGGGCTGTACCACACTGATAATACTCGAGCTATTTAGCGGTCAATGTGACCCTATCGATCAATGTGACCGAGGGCTCGGTCAGGGGCAACGCAGTCTCGTACGCGCTGTTTCAACACTTTTGCTTCAGGGAACCCACCATCCTGATTTCGATCCCAGATGACTGTTTTGTCCAGGGTGATTTCAAAGGTACCCCCTTTTTCTGCTGGTTTGAGTGCGACTTCGCTCAAATCCTCAGAGAAGGTTGTGAGTAACTCTTGAGCCAGCCAGGCAGAACGTAACAGCCAATTACAGCGGGGGCAGTAGAGGATAGAAATGCGAGGTTTTGATGACATAAGGTACACTTCCAAATCAGATATAGAAATAGTATTAACAGGGTTCGGGGAAATGCTAAATCGGTTTACTGCATGCTGCTCACTGAATCCCGTTCAATAGCCCGCAAGAATAGTCCCCAAGATAGCTTCCAGGCAAAAAATATGAAAGGCGTAATTCTCGATATTGATAGCCTTGGCCCCGAGGATGTGGACCTTGGGCCGATTACCGGGCTGCCGATCGAATGGACTATCTATAGCACTTGTCGGCCGGAACAGGTTGCTGAGCGTATTGCTGATGCAGAGCTTGTGTTAACCAATAAGGCGCCTATTGGGGAGCAAGAACTAGCGGCTGCTTCAGGGCTGCGTTATATCGGTGTGTTGGCTACGGGCACTAATGTGATTGATCTTGCGGCAGCTAGCACGAGCAATGTGGTGGTCAGCAACGTCGTGGGTTACGGTTCTGCATCGGTGGTACAGCACACTTGGGCCTTGATTCTAGCGTTGGCGACGCGGTTGCCCGATTATAATGAAGCGGCGCTTGATGGACGTTGGACGGAAAGCCCCTTTTTCTGTCTACAGGATTTTCCGGTTAACGAGCTGGCCGGAAAAGTACTGGGTATTGTGGGCTATGGAGAATTAGGTCGTGGCGTAGCAGCGGTTGGCCAGGCATTTGGCATGGATGTGCAGATTGCCTCATTGCCCTGGCGACATGATGATGATCCGGAGCGGATCCCTTTCGATAGCCTGATCCATCAAGCAGATGTGATCAGTTTGCATTGCCCTCTGACCGAGAAAACCCGTCATTTGATCGGCCGCCGTGAGTTGGTGAAGATGAAAAGTACTGCACTGCTGATTAACTGTGCTCGTGGTGGCATTGTGGATGAGCAGGCGTTAGTTGATGCCTTAGAGGGTGGTGTTATTGGCGGTGCTGGCGTTGATGTGTTGTCGGAGGAGCCACCAGTCAACGGAAATCCGCTGCTGAACCCGGAAATCCCGAATCTGATTGTGACGCCACACAGTGCGTGGGTGGCCCAAGAGTCTCGTCAGCGATTAATTGATCAAGTGGCTGAGAATATTCAGGTATTTCTGGCGGGTAAGCCTCGCAATGTGGTGGGGAGTTAATTTGTGGTGGGAGATTTGATATGTTGGGTCTGATTCAGCGTGTCAGCTACGCCAAAGTTGACGTAGGTGGTGAGTCTGTCGGCGAAATTGATCGGGGAATTCTGTTATTGCTTGGCGTGCAGCGGGAGGATACGAAAGGCGCTGCTGATAAGTTATTGCACAAGGTTCTTAACTACCGAATATTCCCTGATAATGAGGGAAAAATGAACCTCAATGTACAGCAGGTCGGTGGCAGTTTACTGATCGTTCCTCAATTTACTTTGGCTGCGGATACGCGAAAAGGGTTGAGGCCAAGCTTTACCTCTTCGGCATCGCCAGATGTGGCAGAAATACTATATGACTATTTTGTTTCCCAAGCGAAACAGGATTCAGAAGAGAACCTCGTTGCTATCTCTGTAGCAACAGGCATATTTGGCGCCAATATGCAGGTCACCCTGTGCAATGATGGGCCCGTCACGTTTATGCTGGAGAGTTAGGTTGCTCTCTTTATGGGGAAGGCTGAGGGCTCTGTTTCTTTATAGTGAACAAAGCCCTTCGGACTTAAATCTCAAAGGGGGTGTTCAGCTTTTTCTTCACCGGTACCTTAGCGAGCTGTACATATTGAGGAATACCATTTTTGTAAGGAGGGTAGTCCTCACCTTGAATTAATGGTGCCAGATAGTCCCGGGCTTTCTGAGTAATACCGTAGCCATCGCGAGTAATAAAGCTGCGGCCCATTTTCTTTTCTATATTGGCCACTTTGTCCAGAGGTGCTTCACCGAGGCTCCAGGAATAGGTCTTCCCTTCGTTACGCTCAATGGTCACCATCACTGAATTTTTACCTTCCAAAGCATATTCCACCGCAGCGCGACCTACAGCATAGGCCTGCTCCACGTCAGTAGCCGAGGCAATATGACGTGCAGAACGTTGTAGATAGTCAGCCAGAGCCCAGTGGTATTTATAGCCCAGTGCGTGTTTCACCATGCTGGCCAGTGTCGGGGCAACGCCACCGAGTTGTTGGTGGCCGAAGGCATCTTTGCTCATAGAGCCAGAGATTAAAGCACCGTCCGGATACTGAGCACCCTCTGAAGCAACCACTACGCAGTAACCGTGCTTCTTAACGACTTGTTCTACCTTGGCGATAAAGTCTTCTCGTATGAAGGGTATTTCCGGGAAAAGAATAATATGGGGTGGATCACCTGCCTTTTCAGCGGCCAAGGCACTGGCTGCCGCAATCCAACCGGCATGACGGCCCATCACTTCAAGAATAAATACTTTGGTGGAGGTTTCGCACATGGAGGCGATATCAAGACTGGCTTCCTTGGTCGATACAGCGACGTACTTGGCGACGGAGCCAAAGCCGGGACAGTTGTCTGTAAAGGGTAAATCATTATCCACCGTTTTGGGGATATGGATGGCCTGAATGGGGTAGCCCATTTTTTTCGATAGCTGGGAAACTTTCAGGCAGGTGTCTGCAGAATCGCCACCACCGTTATAGAAGAAGTAGCCAATGTTGTGTGCTTTGAATACATCGATCAGACGTTCATATTCCGCGTTGTTTTCATTGTAATCTTGGAGCTTGTGACGGCATGAGCCAAAAGCACCCGAGGGTGTGTGACGAAGAGCTGCAATGGCGCTGGCGGATTCTTTACTGGTATCGATCAGGTCTTCGCGCAGTGCACCGATAATGCCATTGCGACCAGCGTATACCTTGCCAATCTTATCTTTGTTTTTGCGTGCAGTTTCAATGACGCCGCAGGCGCTAGCATTAATAACTGCGGTTACACCGCCAGATTGGGCATAAAATGCATTCTTTTTTGGCGCGGTGTTACTAGGCATGGCTTATCTCGACTTGCGACCCTTTTTGAAGTGCGCGAATGATACTGGAAAGTGCTCCAGATTTCATTTTTATGTCATATGTTTGTATTTTTCAGCGCTATTTTAGACGCTGTGCTTTGGAGGCTATGGTTTTCAAAACTATTCACCTGGCAATGAAATAGGTGGTCCTCACCCATTTCATCGTCGGCCAGTAACATCTGGCGAAATTACGCGGAATCTCTTGATGTTACTGGCCTCGCATTGGCTTGCAGCCAATGGTGATACATGGATGTATCACACTATTAACACCGGCTATAACGCTGCCGGGTTAATAGGGGTTGCATGGCGGTGAAATTAGGCTATGTTATTCCCGGCACAGGTTTGTAAGACCCCGGGTTATAAGATGCGGGTTTACCAAGAACAGATTTAACAGGTCATTAATCGCGATATGCATATTCATATTTTAGGTATTTGTGGCACTTTCATGGGGTCTCTTGCCCAGCTGGCCAAGGCCTCGGGGCATCAGGTATCCGGCAGTGATACGAATGTCTACCCTCCCATGAGTACTCAATTAGAGAAAGCCGGTATCGAACTGACCGAGGGCTATGACCCTGTACAGTTCAATCCAATACCTGATTTAGTGGTTATCGGTAATGCGTTGTCTCGTGGCAATCCCGCGGTGGAATATGTGCTGGATAACCGAATTCCCTATACCTCTGGACCTCAGTGGCTGGGAGACTATTTCCTCAGAGAGAAGTGGGTATTGGCGGTAGCGGGTACTCATGGCAAAACCACTACCTCCAGTATGCTGGCCTGGATTTTAGACTATGCCGGTATGAAGCCGGGGTTCTTGATCGGTGGCGTGCCATCCAACTTTGATGTTTCAGCCCGTTTGGGTGATTCACCTTTTTTTGTGGTGGAGGCGGATGAATACGACAGTGCTTTTTTTGATAAGCGGTCCAAGTTTGTTCACTACCGTCCACGCACCGCTATTCTCAATAATCTGGAATTTGATCACGCCGATATTTTTGCTGACCTCAATGCCATTCAAACGCAGTTTCACCACTTTGTACGGACGATTCCACGACAGGGGCTGATTGTGGCGCCCGCTGACGATGCCAATGTGCAAGAGGTGCTGAACCGAGGTTGCTGGTCAGAACTACAGGCTTTGGGTGATGAAAGCGATTGGTCCATGACCCTGATAGAAGGTGACGGCTCGATTTTTGAGGTCAGTTTTCAGGGCGAAAAACAGGGCGCTGTGCGCTGGGGGCAAACCGGGACGCACAATGCCGCCAATGGCTTGGCCGCGATTGCCGCAGCCCGTCATGTGGGGGTGACGCCGGAGGTAGCCTGTAAGGCACTTTGTCAGTTCAGTGGTGTGAAACGACGGATGGAAAAACTGGCCTCTATTAATGGGGTCTCGGTGTACGATGATTTTGCTCATCATCCAACGGCTATCGCGACCACGTTGGAAGGGCTACGTAACAATGTAGGCACTGAAAAGATTATTGCGGTTATTGAGCCACGCTCCAATACCATGAAACTGGGTATTCACAAAAGTCAGCTTGCAGAGTCCACCAAGCTGGCAGATCAAGTCTTGTGGTATCAACCTGATAATATCGATTGGTCATTAGCTGATATAGTCAGTGCAGGCTCCGTCCCTGCCGAGGTGTTGGATGATATTGATATATTAGTTGAGCACACACTTAAACAGGCTGGAAACTCAGCACATATAGTGATCATGAGTAACGGTGGTTTTGCCGGTTTTCATGACAGGCTGGTGAGAGCCCTGGAGGATCGGGACAATGGTTAATTCTAATGGTTGACGTTAATGGCTGATTTTAATCGTACGATTACACTGGCGATGACGGGTGCATCTGGTGCCCAGTATGGTTTGAGGTTGCTAGATTGTTTGGTGCAGGCCAACTGTCAGGTTCAGTTTCTGATGTCTGATGCCGCTCGGGTTGTGGTGGAAACAGAGACTGAGCTGGAATTACCGAATGACGATAACCTCGAAGATTTTCTCACACTGAATTTTGATGCCGAACCGGGACAAATTGCGGTTAACAGTTCCCGGGATTGGTTTTCATCTGTCGCTTCTGGCTCTGCCTCTCCGAGTTCTATGGTGATTTGTCCTGCCAGTGGCGGCACGCTCTCTGCGATTGCCTGCGGGGCGAGTAATAACCTAATTGAGCGGGCTGCGGATGTCGCCATTAAGGAGAAGCGCCAGCTGATTGTGGTACCGCGTGAAACACCGCTGTCGGAAATTCATCTGGAAAATATGCTGAAGCTATCGCGGCTGGGTGTCACGATATTACCGGCGATGCCCGGCTTCTATCAAAACCCTGAAACCATCGACGACCTGGTGGAGTTTATCGTGGCTCGACTTCTCGACCATCTGGGTATTGAGCAAAATTTGGTGCCCCGTTGGGGGAGTTAGTCGTTCATGGCAAATAGCAAAGAACTTGTTGTCCTACTGATACTTTTGTTAGCTGTAATGCTGTGGTCATGGATTACACCTTTTGACAGGGCGACCTGGTGGCTTGAAGCCATCCCCGTCATCATTGCATTGCCTGTTCTCTGGTACACCCGAGAGAGCTTCCCCCTCACCCGTATCAGTTATTACCTGATCTTTATCCACGCCATTATTTTAGTGGTGGGGGCGCACTATACCTATGCCCGAGTGCCGCTGGGGTTCTGGATGCAAGACTGGTTTGATTTTTCACGCAACCCTTACGACCGGATAGGCCATATTGCTCAGGGTTTTATCCCTGCCATCTTGGCCCGAGAAATTTTGTGGCGTAAGCGGGTTTTGAACCTGAATTATCCTGTTTCATCATCAAGTCATCGAGACTCGTCGTCAGGTCATCAGGGCGGGGTCTGGCT
>JAGPWA010000064.1 GCA_018066715.1 Porticoccus sp.
AAGTTGATGTTGCTGGCACCTGTCGTTCGCGGCCGAAAGGGTGAACATGCGCATATTTTTCAGAGTCTATTGGCGCAGGGCTTTATCCGAGCACGCATTGATGGCTTGGTGGTGGATCTGGATGACGCACCAGAATTGGAGAAGAACAAAAAACACGATATCGAGGTGGTAGTTGACCGCTTTAAGGTTAAACCTGAGTTGCAACTCAGATTGTCCGAATCCTTTGAGGCAGCACTCAATCTTTCTGAAGGCCTGGCTATCATAACCACCATGGATGGCACGCCAATTCTTACTTCCTCAGAAAATGACGCCTCGTCAATCCACAGTAATCCATCAGAGATACTCTTTTCTGCTCGCTTTGCCTGCCCCGTGTGCAATTACAGCATTGATGAACTTGAGCCTCGAATGTTTTCCTTTAATAACCCGGCGGGGGCTTGCCCCGGTTGTGATGGCCTAGGGGTTAAGCAGTATTTTGATATTGACCGTGTGGTGCAATATCCGGAATGCTCCATTTCAGAGGGTGCCATTCGCAGTTGGGATAGAAAAAACCTTTTCTACTTCAATATGTTGACCTCTTTGGCCGCTCATTACGGGTTTAATGTTGACCATCCTTTTCAAGACTTGACCCCACAGCACCAACAAGTGGTTCTGTTTGGCAGCGGCAAAGAGGTGATTGATTTTAATTATGTGAATGACAAAGGCACCGTGTTCAAACGTTCCCACCAATTCGAGGGGATTATCCCCAACATGGAGCGGCGCTTCCGTGAGACCGATTCTCAAGGTGTACGAGAAGACCTCACCAAATACATGAACACCCAACACTGCCCGGATTGTAATGGTGCACGATTACGAAAATCGGCACGGCATGTGTTTATCGATGAGAAAACGCTCCCCGAAATTGGCAATATTCCCGTGGGAGAACTGACGGAGTACTACGACAACCTGCACTTGGATGGCAGCCGTGGAGAAATCGCTGAAAAAGTCCTTAAAGAAATCAGGGATCGTCTACGCTTCCTTGTGGATGTGGGACTTAACTACCTAAACCTAAGCCGTAGCGCCGAGACCCTCTCAGGCGGCGAAGCACAACGCATTCGCCTTGCCAGCCAAATTGGAGCCGGACTGGTTGGGGTAATGTATATCCTCGATGAACCGTCGATTGGATTACACCAGCGAGATAATGCACGGTTACTTGCCACTCTTACCCGCCTTCGTGACTTGGGCAACACCGTTATTATCGTCGAGCATGATGAGGAGGCCATTCGAGAGGCCGACTATATTGTGGATATTGGCCCCGGTGCGGGTGTTCACGGTGGAGAGATTGTCGCTCAAGGCTCCTATGAGGACATTATTAACGCACCTCGCTCGCTCACAGGGGATTACCTTTCAGGGCGAAAGGCTATTGCCATCCCAGAAAAAAGAACAAAAGCTACCGGCAAGCAGCTGAAACTCAGTGGCGCCAACGGCAATAATCTACAACAGGTGGATTTGGAACTCCCTATAGGATTACTCACCTGTGTTACCGGCGTGTCTGGCTCAGGAAAATCGACACTGATCAATGAGACCCTCTACCCTATTGCCGCAACCGAATTAAACAAAGCAACGACACTTAAACCTGCCGCTTATCAATCTATCGACGGCATGGAACAGCTCGATAAGTGTGTGGATATTGATCAGAGCCCCATTGGCCGCACCCCGAGATCCAATCCCGCTACGTATACCGGTATCTTTACCCCTATTCGGGAGATGTTTGCTGGTACTCAGGAATCACGCTCTCGTGGATACAAACCGGGGCGTTTTAGTTTTAATGTTAAAGGTGGCCGCTGTGAAGCCTGCCAGGGTGATGGCGTCACCAAGGTAGAAATGCACTTTCTGCCCGATATCTACGTGCCCTGCGATGTATGCAAGAGCAAACGCTATAACCGAGAAACCCTGGAAATTCGCTACAAAGGTAAAAACATTCATGAGGTTCTGGCAATGACTGTTGAGGATGCCCGTGAATTTTTTGATGCGGTTCCTGCTATCTCAAGAAAACTGCAAACTCTGATGGATGTCGGACTTTCCTACATTAAGCTGGGGCAATCAGCGACCACACTTTCTGGTGGCGAAGCACAACGGGTCAAGCTCTCCAAAGAGCTCTCCAAGCGGGATACTGGCAATACCCTCTATATTCTCGACGAACCCACTACGGGTTTACACTTTCACGATATCCAGCAATTACTGCTCGTGTTGCACCGCCTGCGTGATCACGGCAATACCGTGGTGGTCATTGAGCACAACCTCGATGTCATCAAAACGGCCGACTGGGTAGTGGATCTCGGTCCAGAGGGAGGCTCTGGAGGCGGCCAGATAATCGCCACCGGCACCCCGGAAGAGATTGCCGAGGTTAAACACTCCCATACCGGGCATTTTTTGAAAAAACTGCTGGGGTGAAGCCCAGGTACATCTATACAGAAAGCAAGCCTATACAGGGAGGGAAAGGACTCACTCCCCCAAATTCATACCGGCCAGCGCTATCTATCTCCTTGTCAGACAACCACACCCACCCCTACGAAATGATAAAACGACGCATCTCAACAGCCGTCATAAAACCACCCTCTCCCCACCGATCACAGCCTGTAAAAACATGCCCTATTGTCATTTAAATAAATTCTGATAATATACTGTATATAAATACATACTGGAGAAATAACCATGTCTCTTACAAAGTCACTATATAGCCTTCGCTCACGTATTCGTTTCGCCCGTTACAATTCCCGGTACAATCATAAAAGCACCAACCTGTTCCAAGATAGCCCGCACCCTGTCACTCTTGGGCCAGAGCAACTTAGCCGTTTCTTCACCTTTGTTGCGAATACAGAACGTCCATAAATCCGATAATAATAGATAGTTAGCCCAAACACTCCCAGGTACACATTGTGTTACAGGAAAGGGATTTCAGTACTGTAACCGGCATCACCAGCCATCTTATTTCCTCTACAGTGCCATCCATTTTAAATACCACCAGCATTCAACTCCCTGCCTAATCAGAGCAAATTACTAACCTGTTTTAATACCATCCGCCTCCATATTCTTCTCTCCAACAATATCTGTCTCCCACATCTACTGTTAACATATGAAAGACACTGGAAATTACCCATGAATTTGTATTTAGTTGGCGGCGCTGTGCGCGACAAATTACTCGGCTACCCGTTCACTGAAAAGGACTGGGTAGTGGTCGGTGCCACACCGGAAGAGATGATAGAACAAGGGTTCAGACAAGTGGGGAGTGATTTTCCCGTCTTTCTGCACCCCAAAACAAAAGAAGAACACGCCCTCGCCCGCACAGAACGTAAATCCGGCGCCGGCTACAAAGGATTTCAGTGTTTCTCTGACACCAGCGTCACACTGGAAGAAGACTTATCCCGTCGTGATCTCACCATCAATGCTATCGCAGAGGACGCTGATGGCAACCTTACCGACCCCTATGGGGGCCGACAGGATCTTGCCGACAAGATACTTCGTCATGTCTCAGATGCCTTTGTGGAAGACCCGCTGAGAGTGCTCAGGGTCGCTCGCTTTGCTGCCCGCTATCATCACTTGGGATTCACTATTGCACCAGAAACGCTGGCTCTGATGGCTGAGATTGCTGCCAGTGGAGAACTACAACACCTCACCCCAGAACGTGTTTGGGTGGAAACGGACCGAGCGTTAGGAGAACAGTCACCTCGAACCTATATCGAGGTCTTGCGCCAATGTGATGCACTTAAGGTGCTATTCCCAGAGGTAGACCAGCTCTTTGGCGTGCCACAACGTGCCGACTTTCACCCGGAAGTGGACACTGGCATCCACGTTTTGATGGCACTGGATCAAGCAGCCATATTGGACAAGGACCCTGCCGCCCGCTTTGCTGTTCTGGTTCACGATCTGGGCAAAGGCATCACCCCCGAAGATGTGCTGCCAAAACACTCCGGTCATGAAGAAAGAGGTGTGCAGCTAGTCAACACCCTCTGTGATCGGTTAAAAGCACCCAACCGTTATCGAGAGCTGGCTGTAGGGGTAACGCGCTATCATTTGTTATCCCACAAAGCCCCTTATCTACGCCCCGTCACAATATTAAAACTACTAAAAGGTATTGGCGCCCTGCGACAACCAGGAAAACTGGCTCAATTTATCCGGTGTTGCGAAGCTGATGCCCGAGGGCGGCTCGGCTTTGAAGATA
>JAGPWA010000068.1 GCA_018066715.1 Porticoccus sp.
CACACGTGTCATTAGAAGGCAGATAAATAGGTTCCTCACCCCCACTCTCCAACCGTGTATTGAACGTATCAGCAAACAAGCGGTTAAAGATGGTGACCAATTGAGCGGCGCTTATTGCAGTCACCAAACGGTTACCAGATGACATCGACAGCCTCCCGACAAGGAGTTTGGTCAATACGATCCCAGTACTCTGGTGTAAGAAATGCCTTTCCTGCCAACAGGTGCTCTACATACCAACGCGCAGGCCTGATGGTGTTATCTATGACTGCTGGGTTGGCGATATACGTCCATGCTGGAAGCAGGTTGGAAATGGTCTGGATCTGAAACAACTCTCGGCTATACATAAAGGGCGCACCCTCATGAGGGTCAAGCTTGATAATTTCTGATGTCGTCGCCAAATGATACAGCACACCTTCGACACGCTCGCCAGGCGCATAGACCACATTGGCGCAGGCCAGCGTTGCATCACGGCGTGAACGTTTATTGAAGCGCAAACCAAAGCCCTCCAACCACCCTGAACAGGCACTTAAAACCTGTAAATCACGTGCTTCCATACGCTCAGAATTCATATTTGAACCGTAGGCAAAATAGTAGCTCACAAAAATCATACCCTAGGTGTTGTGCTTTTAGATAATCGGTAGTACCTTATGTAGTGTGGTGGCCACAGTTTCCTATCCACCACTCAGGATTTTGGCACGGTAAGAAACTCTACATACGTGCCTTTGTCTAACTACCATTTGAGGAGGCGTATTATGACTACCTCAGCATCAGGCCACAACACAGATAATGTGGTCGACCTCTTCACCGGAGAGTCTTACTCTTCCCCTCTCAACCGTCGCATTATTCGTCTTGCCCCTGAACTCGATGGTCTTGAAATGATCTATTCCAACGAGTCTCACCCATCCAAGTTTTTCAGTATTAAAGTCTTGTGTTGGGCACTACGGGCAGATGGCGAAATAGTCGGTCTTGTGCCATGGCTGAATGACATTATGCCGTGCATTGACATACAGGATCCACTTAACGGTCACTGGGAAGGTTATTACGATCCGGGTATTGACGAAGTGTTTTTCGAAGCGCCTATTCACAAAGTCATGGAGCTTGAAACTGCAGCCGAATACTATGAATTCGACTGTGATACTGGCCGTGACGTGGTGCAAGAAATCCCAGACACCATTGGCACTCATGCGGTACTTTCAAGCGATGGTTTTAAAAACATCATATTGAAGGAAGTAGTCAGCTGGCGACTCCACTCTGATGGTGAGCTAGAGGGCATGCTTATTGACGACGATAAAGTGGTCAGTACACCCGTGTTGCCCGGTGATGAAAGCCTCTACCCTGCTAAAGCAGAGGAGTCTTTCCGGTATTTCTTCCAACATCACATCGCCAACAAGATCAAGGCGCAAGATCCGGAAGCACTGGCGGCAATCTCCAAGCTGGTTGAGTCCTGAGTTAAGTCCTGATTAGTCATCGCTGATCAGACATTATCACTCGGACATTGCCGCTGAGAGACGGCCACTGGATAGATCCACCTCATGAAGGTGGCAAGTTTCTGCCCCCTGAAAAAACCTCACCACTGATAAACCTAACTCTCCTTTATCACCCCCCAGTTTTGTCACTACCGGCCACCTTCAACCAAGGCGAGTCAACTCTGAGACCAGCGCTGCCACTGTTTTCAAGTGCTCCTCCTGAAGTAAACCCGATAGTTTGCGTGGCTTCAGATCATGATCGCCATCTTCTAGCCAGTGTATTTTTACCGCATCGCTAAAAGGGATTGGGGCCAACTCATCGGGTTTGCCAAAAGGGTCTCGGGTACCCTGAAAGATTAATGTGGGTGTTTTAATAGCAAGCAGATGTTCAGTACGCATTTTTTCTGGTTTTCCCGGCGCATGAAAGGGGTAGCCGAAACAACAAAGACCTGCTGCACCTAACTCATCGGCGACCATACTGGCCATTCGGCCTCCCATGGATTTCCCACCAATCAAGATTGGCTGGGGTAAATCTGTACGGTTTGAAAGCTCCCCATAAACTTCACGCCAACAATCTAGCAGTATTGGTGCACGATCCGGAGGCCGTTTTTTACCCATCTCTCGTCGCTGCTGCATATAGGGAAATTCAAAGCGCACCACCGCCATACCAACAGCATTGAGTTCTGTGGTCAGTGCCTGCATATAATCGCTGTCCATGGGCGCACCTGCGCCGTGGGAAAATATTAAAGTACCGCAGGGGCTTTTCCCTGCGGCGGGCTGATCAATTAAATAATTCATTGCTGGTTTGCTTAAGATTGTTGTTCTTGTTGCAGTCGTTGTTCTTGCTGAAAGCGCTGGAACTGATGTTTGGTCAGCAAGTTACAGCTTTCCGTTTCCGGATCAAACGTTATCACCACATCACCCCGCTCAATTTGACTTATTACTTGCTGAACTTTTGTCTCGAAACCCACTTCAGAGGAACCATAGTCTGTACCCTCACGGGCAATAAAATCCTCAATAATTGCATTGAGAATATCGTCTGAAATTCGAGCTAAAGGGATTTCAATCATGGTCTATTCCGGCTTCCTAAATTTCAGCGTCATACGATCACTTTCTCCAATGGCTAAATATTTATCCCGATCCTGTTCTTTTAATCGCAACGAAGGCGGTAGTGTCCAAACACCCTTTGGATGGCCCTTGGTATCTTTCGGGTTACTGTTAAGGGCTGATGTTGCCTCCAATACAAACCCGGCTTTTTGTGCCAAATTAATGACATATTGCTCGGTCATGTAACCGCTGGTTTTCATCGCCTCCCAATCGGTACCCTCCAATGCGCGATGCTCAACAACCCCCAACACACCACCCGGTTTTAATGCTTTGTAAAACAACTCAAAGGCACTGGCCTCACTCTCTGAACGCAACCAGTTGTGAACATTGCGAAACGTCAGCACCTGATCAGCACTGCCTTCCGGTACTGTCAGCTGATGACGTTTAGGGTCAAAAGAAGCCATTTTGACACGACTATAGACCTCGGGGTGTACCGCGAGTTTTTTAACAAATAACGCATGATTTTTGTCGTAATAGTCCACACCAACCCCTGTGGGAAAATGCGCTGCGTAAAAATCACCATCTCCAACATAAGGTACCAATACTTCGGTATACCAGCCCTTTCCGGGCCAGATTTCCACCACCGTCATTCCTGGTTCCACACCAAAAAAGGCCAAGGTTTCCAGTGGATGACGGTATTGATCTCGCAGTACAAATTCCGGGGTTCGATGAGCACTCTGTAACATGCCCGGAGGTATTTCTTCCTGCGCACTCACTGATGAGCCGAAACCAATACAGATCAGCAGTACCACCAACATAAATCGTGTATTTATCATTGACCTATCCCTACTCTACGCTTCTAACAGAAGCTCATTAGATACTTGTTTTATCCTGACGTTCCCAGGCCATAACTGATACGGCATAATATCCGGGTGCACTGCCATCAAACCAGCCACTAGGATGATCCAGCCATGAACCATTATCTCGCTCTCACCATTATTGCAGATGACCGCCCGGGTATTATTGAAAAAGTGGCTGACGTGGTCACCACAAATGGTGGTAATTGGCTGGAAAGCAATATGTCTCGCTTGGCCGGGAAGTTCGCCGGCATTTTGTTGGTGGATATTGCCGAAGAAAAACAATCCACGCTGTTGTCTGCATTGAACAAACTTAATAGTCATGGCATTCGGGTCAGCGGTGAAGCCAGCACAGGTGCTGAACCCGTCATGGGCGAACACCTTGTATTCTCCGTAGTAGGCAATGACCGGCCCGGTATTGTTGGCGAACTCTCTTCCCTTTTGGCTCGTCTACATGTGAACGTGGAAGAACTCAGCACTCATTGTGAAGATGCACCTATGAGCTCAGAAATATTATTCCGAGCAACCGCAAAAGTAAGGCTCCCAGGCTCTGTACTTAATAAGGATCAGCTTCAAGATGAACTGGAATCACTCTCTGATGATTTAATGGTGGAGATCGAAAACATCTGACACAGATAAAGCTCCGTGTCTCAAGTAACCACTTAGCCAACCAAGTCTTTTAGCAGCACTCCAATCCCGTAGGCGATACTAGCGGCAATACTTCCTACAGCCACGGTCTCAAGACCTGACAATAACCAATAGTGAGACACAAACTTGCCTTTTACTGCCCCCACCCAGAAGAACGCTATGCCAGTCAAACCTATGGACCAACCGAAAGGATTAGCCACCAAACCTGGCCATATCCAGTTGGCCACATAGGTACCCAGAGGCACAAAGCCCACCAAGGAAAAGGCACAAAAAGTCGCCAACCCACCTTTCACCGCATTATGCTCCTGAAGGGTCATACCATGTTCTTCCTGCAACATCGTATCCACCCATTTTTCAGTATCGGAGGTGATCACCTCCACAGCGTCTTCTAATAACTGCCCTTCAAACCCCTTCATGGCAAATATTTGACGAACCTCCTCTTTCTCTCCCTCTGGAAAATGTTCGATCTCCTCCAACTCCATCTGGCGGACGTTGACCCGATGCTGATTCTCTGCACGTATACTAAGAAAATTACTGACTGCCATACTGAAGCCATCGGCTAACAAGTTGGCAAAACCTAGAATAATGATCACACCAGCAGACATGCCTGCACCCGCGACACCGGCCACAATAGCAAATGTGGTAATAGCACCATCTACCGCGCCATAGATGAATTCTTTGAGGTAAATCGAATCTGGCCCATCGGCTAGCCGTTTGGCAATTAAATGAGGGTGGTGGTGAGCTTTGACGTGCTCAATATTATTTTCTGTACCAGAGTTTTCCATTAATGCTCCCAATCATTTACACGCTAGTCGCCGCTTCCCGCTGCCATTAAAATGACAACATATTGGCCGGCCCTAGCCATTTGCGCTCTCTACTGGCCATTTGGCCAAGCAAACTGCATCATACCGCAGAGAAAGTTATATGCACTCTTATCAATGAAGTCAGCCCCATGCTAAACATCGTTCTGTTCGAACCAGAAATCCCACCGAATACGGGTAATATTATCCGGCTCTGCGCCAACACCGGATTCGCTCTTCATTTGATAGAACCTCTCGGTTTTGAGCTTGATGATAAACGACTGCGTCGTGCTGGACTCGATTACCGGGAGTGGCAAGATGCCAAGGTACACCCCAACTGGGAAACCTTTGTGACAAGCGAACAACCCGAGCGGATATTTGCTATCAGTACCAAAGGGCAAACTCGCTATACCGATATTGCCTTCAAACCAGGAGATACGTTGGTCTTTGGTCCTGAAACCCGTGGACTCACAGAGGAATTCCGAAGTGCCCTGCCGCCAGAACAGGTACTCCGCGTTCCTATGCAAGCGAAAAGTCGCAGCCTGAACTTATCCAACACCGTTGCTCTCATCGTCTATGAAGCCTGGCGTCAATTGGACTTTGAGGGTTCTGGTTAGGTGTGCCCCGTATCCAACATCAATCATGCGCCGATCGGACTGTTCTACGGTTCATCCACTTGCTATACCGAAATGGTGGCTGAAAAAATAGGTGATGCGCTAAATACTTCTCTCGGTGACGCACTCCAAGGGCAACCACACGTCGACATCTATAATGTGGCCGATACGCCCATTGCCAAGGTGGAAGAATATGACTATCTGATTCTGGGTATTCCCACTTGGGATTATGGTGAATTACAAGAAGACTGGGAGAACATCTGGGACGACATCGACACGCTCAACCTCACGGGAAAAACAGTCGCACTATTCGGGCTCGGCGACCAAGAGGGTTATCCTGATTGGTTTCTCGACGCCATGGGGTATCTCTGGGCTAAAGTCTGTAATCAAGGTGCTAAAACTGTAGGTTACTGGCCCGTGGCCGGATTTGAATTTAAGGAGTCACAAGCACTAACCCCCGACCAACAACATTTTGTCGGGTTAGCCATTGATGATGAAAATCAATTCGATCTCACCGATGAACGAATCAAACAGTGGTGCCAACAGGTTCTTAGCGAGTTTGGCCTAAAAACAAATCCAGACTCAGCCTCAAATTAAACACCGCAATACTGTCACCAAGGCACCCCATGTCAAAACATACACCATCAAAACATACTTCATCTAAACCCAGCCCAATAAAAAAAGCACCGGAAAATAGCCCGCCAAAAACTATTCAACATGCGAATATTGTATGGGATGACAATGGCCAACCGATCTCTACCGCCTTTGATGATGTGTATTTCAATAGCGACAACAGTATCGATGAAAGCCGTTATGTTTTCATGGGACAGAACCAACTTCCCGAACGATGGAATAACAAGCCTGGCCATTCATTTACCATCGGTGAAACGGGCTTTGGTACCGGGCTGAATTTTCTGGTGACCGCAAAATCCTGGCTGGAACATACCAGTGCAGAGAAAAATCCCGGTATTCTTCATTTTGTCTCCGTGGAAAAATTCCCTCTATCCAAAGAAGACCTACAGCGCACTCTTAAGCTTTGGCCTGAATTGTCTGAGTTGGCGGATGAATTAGTTCAGTTATACCCCCCAGCCACCCCCGGAATTCATCGCCTCCAACTAGCCAACAAGCGCATTACCCTAACCCTGATGTATGGCGAGGCTAACCCTATGTTCGCCTCACTAAAATGCAGTGATCACCCCTTATTTCATCAGCAGGGCAATCCCGTTATTGATGCTTGGTTTCTAGATGGTTTCACCCCCGTTAAAAACCCGGCAATGTGGACCAATGAACTGTTTCAAACCATTGCCGATCTCAGCGGACCAGATACCACCATCAGCACCTTTACCTCAGCATGCCGTGTTCAACGCGGGCTACAAAACGCCGGTTTTGATATTGAAAAAATCCCAGGGATTAACAGAAAGCGTGAAATGCTTCGGGGTACTTTCACCAATTCTGAGGCTAACACGAGCAAAGTATCTGAATCAGACTGGTCACCCTCCACGTTTAATTCACGCCACCAACCACCCTGGTATTTGACACCCATCACCAAAAAACCAGAATCCGCTATCGTGCTGGGTGGCGGTATCGCAGGCTGCGCCACAGCTCGGTCACTGGCTGAGCGCGGCATTCCCGTCACACTCATAGAGCGACACCCACAATTAGGCCAGGAAGGCTCAGGCAACCCACAAGGCATTCTTTATCCCAAACTGTCTACCGGCACATCCGTCCTAGCACGTTTTGGGCTAACTGCGCTGCTACATGCCAGCCGCTATCACAGTGCATTTTTGGATAGTCATGCAACCAAAAATGAAACAGTCATAGGTAGTCGTTGCGGCGTGCTGGTGTTACCTGCGTCGGAAAAAGATAAAGACAAGTTTGAACAACTCGCCGAACTTTTTCCCACCGATCTCGTACAGCTACATGAAGGAGAACAACTTAATCAAACGGCAGGGATGCCTCTGGCCAACCACTTCGGACTATTTTTCCCCACACTCGGCTGGATAAAACCTCCTGTAGCCTGCCAGATGCTCACCGAACACCCATTAATTACCGCTCAAACAGCAGAAGTGGCCGATATCGAGTTTCAACAAAACGGCTGGCATGCACGTGATGAGGCCGGGAACACCATTGCCACAGCACAAGTGATGGTCATCGCCTGTGCTTTTGACAGCAGTAACTTTAGCCAAACAAGTCACTTACCTCTTAAAAAGATTCGTGGTCAGATCAGCCGCCTACCTACTACAAAGCAAAGCGCTGCACTAAAAACAGTGCTCTGTGGTGAGGGCTATATCGCACCAGCAGAGGGTGGCGAACATACCCTTGGCGCTACCTATAACTTTGGTGAAACCAGTGCTGCCATACGCCCTGAAGACCACCAAATCAACTTGCAACAACTCGCCACCACAGATACCGCCATGGCAGATACCTTTGACCCAGTGGATATCGATAACTTGCAGGGCCGCACCGCCTTCCGATGTACCACACGGGATTACCTGCCCATCGCGGGGCCAGCACCTAAACTGGAGAGTTATCTAAACGACTATGCGTTATTAAGAAAAAATGCCCGCGCTCACATACCCATAGCAGGCAACAGTTGGCCCGGGTTATATCTCAATATTGGTCATGGTTCACGGGGGCTGAGTTACGCCCCAATCTGTGCGGAATTATTAGCCAGTCAAATTTGTGGTGAAGTGCCGCCACTGGAACTGGGTTTACGGCAGGCCGTACATCCAGGGCGGTTTATTATTCGAGATTTAAAGCGGAATAAACGTTAACAATGCTCTTCATACCAGCACTTTTGAGGGGCGATAAAAATCAATAGCATTACGGCTCAGCACATCACTAGCGCCATCTTCACCTAGAGCATCTATAACTAAAAGAAAATCATTATCACTGTAGGGAATGGGTGCTCTCGTGGAGGGTAAATCTGTACCGAACATTAACGATGTGGGGTTGGCTGAATACAAGTCCTGCAATGCACGTTTAACATCAAAATCAACTCGGCCAAAGCCGGTCGCTTTAACTCGAGCCCCTTTCTCCACCAGCTTAATCAACACACTTAATCCTAATTGACTCAAACCTAAATGGTCAATGCTGACGGAAGGCAGTGTAATCAGAGTATCGTATAAATCTGGCAACTCTGTTGAATCGACGTACAGTTCCACATGCCAGCCAGCTAACGCATGAAGCCTTTGTGCCATCGATGACAAATGGCGCAAGTTCTCCGAACCACCACGCTTTAAGTTAAACCGTACAGCTCGTACGCCAGCATGATCCAACTGGATAATGTCATCATCAGAAACCGTGACCGGAAGCTGCGTAACACCAACAAAGGATGGCCCTAACTCATTTAATGCATTCACTAAATAGCTCTGATCAAATGCCTGAAAAGAACCAGAGACAACCGCACCACCACAGAGGTAATACGGTTTCATGCGATCTAAATAATTGTTGTAAGTGAATTCGTTAGGCAAGTAGTCCTTATTGGGAGCAAGGGGAAACCGATCAT
>JAGPWA010000071.1 GCA_018066715.1 Porticoccus sp.
GAGAAAACGGAGTTTACTTATTAGTAAATGAGTATTTCGAAAAATAATTTAACGCCGTCTCACCGAGCGCAGTAGCTCATAAAGGGATGTTTCCGTGTTTACGCCACGGGTTTTCTACATCCTTATCACGCAACATGGCCAGTGAGCGAGCAACCCGCTTGCGAGTACTGTGGGGCTTGATCACATCATCAATAAAACCACGCTTGCCCGCGATAAAGGGGTTAGCAAATTTCTCACGGTATTCAGCTTCTTTCGCTGCAATTTTTTCTGGATCACCGATGTCTTTACGGAAGATAATTTCAACGGCACCCTTTGGCCCCATCACCGCGATTTCTGCGGTAGGCCAAGCAAAGTTCACATCACCACGCAGGTGCTTGGAAGACATAACATCGTAGGCACCGCCATAGGCTTTACGGGTAATAACGGTCACTTTTGGAACCGTACATTCCGCGTAGGCATACAACAGTTTGGCGCCATGCTTGATAATGCCGCCGTATTCCTGACTGGTACCCGGCATAAAGCCCGGCACATCGACTAAAGTCAGCACCGGAATATTGAACGCATCGCAGAAACGAATAAAACGAGCGCCTTTCTTGGACGCATCGATATCGAGACAACCGGCCAGCACCATAGGCTGATTGGCCACAACACCCACGGTTGAACCTTCTATGCGAATAAAGCCAATCACCAAGTTGCCCGCATAATCGGGTTGCAGTTCAAAGAAATCACCTTCGTCTGCCACCTTAGTAATCAATTCTTTCATATCGTAGGGCTTGTTGGGATCGCCAGGAATCAATGTATTCAATGACATTTCTGCACGATCGGCCGAGTCATCTGTGGGCCACACGGGTGGCTTTTCCTGATTATTAGCCGGGAGATAACTGACAAAACGACGCAGTTTAACCAGTGCATCCACATCGCTCTCAAAGGCCAAATCAGAAACGCCTGACTTAGTAGAGTGGGTAATTGCGCCACCGAGTTCTTCTGCAGTCACTGTTTCATGAGTCACTGTTTTGACCACTTCCGGGCCCGTCACAAACATGTAGGAGCTATCTTTTACCATAAAGATAAAATCTGTAATGGCGGGTGAATACACCGCACCACCCGCACAGGGCCCCATGATCATGGATATTTGAGGAACAACACCAGAAGCCATAACATTTTTCTGGAAGACGTCGGCGTAACCACCCAGAGAGGCGACACCTTCTTGAATACGTGCACCACCGGAGTCATTAAGACCAATTATCGGCGCCCCGACTTTCATCGCCTGATCCATGACCTTGCAGATTTTCTCTGCATGGGTCTCAGACAGAGAGCCACCAAACACGGTAAAGTCCTGACTATAAACAAAGATTAATCGTCCATTAATTGTACCGTAGCCCGTGACAACACCATCTCCGGGAATATGCTCCTGCTCCATACCAAAGTCTGTGCATCGGTGCTCTACGAAAGTATCCCACTCTTCAAAGGTGCCCGGATCAAGCAGCAATTCAATTCGCTCTCTTGCAGTCAATTTACCCTTTGAGTGTTGGGTATCAATACGTTTTTGACCGCCGCCAAGGTGCGCTTTTTCACGCTTCTCTTCCAGCTGCTCGACAATCTCGTGCATAGTGTTCTCCTGTTTGAGCTACCTAAAACACTGGCAGGCTCTTATTGTTATATCTCAATAGTTGTTTGATACAGGCTGTCACTTCAGCCTCAGAAAATAACGATTCGTCAGCCTTTGCGCAGCAGCTCAAGCACTTCTGCTGCCGCCACGGGAATATTAGTACCGGGACCATACACTGCCGCCACGCCCGCATCGTAAAGTACCTGATAATCCTGAGGGGGGATCACACCGCCACAAACCACTTTAATCTCATTAGCACCTTCTTTTTTTAATGCACTAATCAGTTGTGGCACCAACGTTTTATGCCCTGCGGCCTGGGAAGATACACCCACCACATGAACATCATTTTCAACGGCCATACGAGCCGCCTCCTCCGGTGTTTGAAACATGGGGCTGATGTCCACATCGAAACCAATATCAGCAAAGGCGGTAGCAATCACCTTGGCACCACGGTCATGGCCATCCTGCCCCATCTTCGCCACCAACATACGTGGACGGCGGCCTGCCTCTGTTGCAAAGGCTTTCACCCCGGCCTGAATGGCGGCAAAATCCTCATCGCCTTCGTAAGCAGAGCCATAGACACCACTAATGGTGCGGGTTTCAGCTTTATGCCGACCCCATTCTTTTTCCAGAGCGTCAGAAATCTCGCCCACCGTAGCACGGGCCCGAGCAGCATCTATCGCCAGTACCAATAGATTCCCCTGCCCCGTTTTAGCCGCATCAGTCAGTGCTTCCAGCGCCTTCCGGCAAACGGTGTCATCACGCTCTGCACGAATACGCTTCAATCGCGCCACCTGTGATTCACGCACAGCGGTATTATCAATATCGAGAATCTCCACATCGGGTTCTTCCTCAAGTTGATACTTGTTCACCCCGACAATGACATTATCGCCACGGTCAATACGAGCCTGATGCAACGCTGCAGCTTTTTCAATCTGCAACTTAGGCATACCGGACTCCACCGCCTTGGTCATGCCACCCATCTCTTCGACTTCGTCAATCAACACTCGCGCTTCCTTGACCAACTGATCGGTCAGGGTTTCCACATAATAGGAGCCAGCTAGGGGATCGACCACTTTAGTGATGCCGGTTTCTTCCTGAATCACTAACTGAGTATTTCTGGCAATGCGCGCAGAAAAGTCTGTGGGCAGAGCCAATGCTTCATCCAGTGCATTGGTGTGCAGTGATTGAGTACCACCCAATACGGCTGACATAGCCTCAATGGTCGTCCGGATTACATTGTTATAGGGGTCTTTACTGGTGAGACTCACACCGGAAGTCTGGCAGTGGGTCCGCAGCATTAATGACTTTTCATTCTGAGGGTCAAACTTCTCTTTCATCAACGTCGCCCACAAAATACGGGCAGCACGCAACTTGGCGATTTCCATAAAGAAGTTCATGCCAATGGCAAAGAAGAAGGATAACCGGGGAGCAAACTTATCAACATCCAAGCCACTATCAATGGCGGTGCGCACATACTCAATGCCATCGGCAATGGTGAACGCCAACTCCTGAACATTTGTCGCACCAGCTTCCTGCATGTGATAACCGGAGATAGAAATAGAGTTGAATTTAGGCATGTGCTCTGCGGTATAACCGATAATGTCGGACACAATGCGCATGGATGGCGTAGGCGGGTAAATATAGGTATTCCGCACCATGAACTCTTTGAGAATATCGTTCTGTAAGGTGCCCACCAACTGTTCAGGCGACACACCCTGCTCTTCCGCTGCCACAATATAATTAGCCATTACCGGCAATACTGCGCCATTCATGGTCATTGATACCGACACTTTATCGAGCGGAATCTCATCGAATAGGATTTTCATGTCTTCGACAGAATCAATGGCTACGCCCGCCTTACCGACATCACCCGTTACTCGCTCATGATCTGAGTCGTAGCCACGGTGGGTTGCCAGGTCAAATGCCACGGACAATCCCTGTTGCCCTGCGGCAAGATTGCGTCGATAAAAGGCATTAGACTCTTCAGCTGTAGAGAAGCCCGCATACTGACGAACGGTCCAGGGTCGACCCGCGTACATGGTCGCCTTGGGGCCGCGTTTAAAGGGTGCAAAGCCGGGGAGATTATCCTGATGGTCAAGACCGGCGACATCTTCTGCCGTATAGAGCGGCTTAACCGGAATGCCTTCAGGCGTCTGCCAGACTAAATCTTCCGGGGACTTACCCTTGGTTTCTTTAGTCGCCAAATCACGCCAGTCGCCATAGGAAGGCTTAGAAATATCAGTCATTGAACACTACCTCACTTAAATTCTGTCCGGCGCAGGTTGCCTTCGGTACAGGCTACATATCAACGGTTAACCCCGCCAGCAACCGACCGCTACAACCTATGGGTATAGTTGAAATACGCCCATCACACCACAAGCTTAGATCCTCAGGCTACGGCATAACAGTCCTTGCCACTTACACCTCTGATTATTAAGCCACTATGAAGTAGCAACAGCCTTGAAACAAGGGCAGATTTATTCTTCAAAACTCACCAAATACTACATTATTATCAAGATAGCCTCCCATAACCTGCTAACATCCAGTTTAAACTCACTGTTTTATAACAGAGGCCCACCATCGCCACCATCGCCCACTACCATGTCACCACCTGCCTTCACGGTATACGTCAACGTCAACTTGGCCACCGGGCGCTGCTCGCCCGCGCTGGAATCAACCCCGCTGTTGTAGAAGACACCACACAACGGATACACACCGACCAAGTTGCGCGACTATTCAGGCTGGTACAGCAAGAGCTCAATGATGAATTCATGGGATTTACTGCCCAGCCCTGCAAATATGGTATTTTTAATACGGTTTGCGATCTCGTCAGTCACTGTAAAACCTTGGGAGAACTCCTTGAGAAGGTTGCCCACTTCTACGGGCTCATTACCGATGCATTACAAATTCAACTGAACGTACAGGGGCAGACAGCCGAACTCTGCTTCAAATTACAACAACCTGAACTGGATGATGGGCATTTTTTAACCGAGTTTTTAATGGTGATCTGGCACCGCTTTCCCAGCTGGTATATTGCCGAAGCCATCCATTTACGCGAGACACACTTTATTCATCCAGCGCCAGCCCATCAGGATGAACTCCGGGTCATGTTTCCCGGCAACCTATCTTTCCAACAAGCCAGAAACAGTCTTTTCTTTGATGCACAGTATCTGGACAAGCCTCTGGTTCGAACACCGCGGGAATTGGACGTTTTTCTGACTGAGCACCCCACTGACATCATGACGATCCCTGGGGAGGACAATAGTCTGGAGGCTCAAATTGAACGGGTAATTATGGCTATCAACGCTGAACATCTCGTTTTCCCCCGGGCAGAAAACCTCGCAAGGCAGATGAACATCAGCTCCCTCACCCTGTACAGGCGATTACAACAGGAAGGCACCAGCTACCAACACATTAAAGACAACATCCGCCGGGAGGTGGCC
>JAGPWA010000083.1 GCA_018066715.1 Porticoccus sp.
ATGCCAGCAATGCAGCTGTCACCGCCACGTTAAGCGATTCAACCCCATTGCTCATGGGTATACGGACTTGTGCTGTGCAGAGGTTGTTGACCTTTTTAGAGACCCCTTCTGTTTCATTGCCCAATACATAGATAATCGGTGTTGTGACCTGAAATTCACTGAGCGATTGTTTGCTGTGTGAGGACAGGGTGCAGCATGTGGCTCCCTGCTTTGTTAGTTCTGGTAATGCTTGTTCCAAGCTATCACAGTGGATCAGTGTACTTTTGAACAAAGTGCCGGCGCTGGCTTTGATGACGAGAGCCGAGATGGCGGCAGTCCCTTGTCTGGGTAGCAGGATTCCATGGCAGGGGCTTGCGGTGACAGAGCGAATAATCATCCCCAGGTTCTGTGGGTTAGTGATTCCATCCAGAGCAATCAGGCTATAGTTTTCTTCAGGAGGGTTCGCTAGAAAATCGTCCAATAGTTGGTGGTTGGGGCATTCAAGATCGGCTGCGACCCCTTGATCCTGTTTTCCATTACGAGATATCCGGGAGAGTTCCTGGCGGCTGTGATAAACAACCTCTACCCCGCGGTTTTCAGCTAGATCGATAATCTGTTTGATAATGCCCCCCGGTTTATTCGAGTCCGCAAGGTGTATGCGGTAGCAGGGGATATCCATGTTCTCTAATGCTTCGATAACCGGTTTACGCCCATAGATGGTGAGAAGCCGATCAAAAAAGCGTTTGCGCTGTAGGTGGTCACTCTTGTCGGTGGCTTGGGGCATGGTCTTAAATCCGGAGAAAGAACGGGCTATTATACGCCCATGGAAGAATTAACCGATAAACAGTTAAGTGGTTTTCGTCAGTCATTGATACAGGTGCGAGAAGAGCTTCACCTGGCGTTAGATATTTCTGAAGAATCGGGTGAAACAGTTACTTTAGATCAATCCAAGGTGGGGCGGCTATCAAGGATGGACGCTTTGCAACAGCAGGAGATGTCCAATGCCTGCCGGACGGGATACCGCAAGCGATTACTTGCTGTTGAGCAGGCTTTGCTTGCACTGGACCAAGGTGATTATGGTTGGTGTGAAAGCTGTGGTGAGTTGATTGATATCAGGCGCCTGGAAGTACGACCTGAATCCAGTTTATGTGTAGCTTGTCAGGAGGCAAGTGAAATATGAATAGAGGATTGTTGGGGTAAATATCAGCTTGTAGTTCGTTGGTTGTCGCTACGTTGTTCGCAACACACGCTTGTATGCTTGAACGGCATTCCCCAGCCCCATGGCAATGGCATCTACGGTGAGCGCATGGCCAATAGATACCTCGGCTAAACCGGGTATTGTGGAAAATTTTGCTAGATTAATCAGGTTCAGGTCATGGCCAGCATTAACGCCCAGGCCAATATTTAGGGCTAGCTCGGCCGCATCGTAGTGCTGTTGAAAGATAGTGTTGAGTTCTTCAGGGTTTCCCCAGGCAGCAGCATAGGGGCCGGTGTAGAGCTCAATGCGGTCGGCCCCCACTTGCTTGGCCAGTTCTATTTGAGCTGGGTCAGGGTCCATAAATAAGCTGACTCTAATATCCAGTGACTTCAGTCGTTCGATAATGGGTAGTAATTGGTCACCTGCTCTGGTGAGGTTAAAGCCGTGGTCGGAGGTTAGCTGGTTATCGCTATCTGGTACCAGTGTGCATTGATCAGGTCGGGTTTCTTCTACCAGTTGAATTAACCCGGGATAACTGCCCTTAGGTTCAGCGAAAGGGTTTCCCTCAACATTGAATTCAATGCCCTCAAGCGGAGAAACTAGTTGACTGAGCTGACGTACGTCATTGGGTCGTATGTGTCTCTGATCAGGCCGAGGGTGCACAGTTATGCCTTCAGCACCATTGGCGATACATACTTTCGCATGTTCTACCACGTCAGGGTAGTTGCCCTCACGAGAGTTTCGAATCAGTGCAATTTTATTGAGGTTTACACTGAGTGAAATGTTCATGGAGCTACTTACTGTCAACAACTTCAGCTTTAATGATTCGGACAGGGGTCTCCGGTAGGTTGGCAAAGGGGCCTACAGCCTTGGTGGAGATACGAGAAATTTTGTCGGCCACATTTGTACCCTGAATGATCTTACCAAATACGGTATAACCCGGTTGACCATTTCGGGCATTGAGGCTCCAGTTGGGAACTACATTGAGAAAGAACTGGGCTTTTGCACTGTTCGGGTCAGTTTGTCTTGCCATAGCAATGGTACCTTTCTCATTTTTCAAACCATTGGTGGATTCGTTGACGATAGAGGATCCACTGGGTTCGCGCGCAGAAAGTTCTGGGGTATAGCCTCCAGCCTGAATCATAAAGCCTTGTATGACCCGATGGAAAATAAGGCCATCGTAGTACTGGTTCTGAACATAATTGACAAAGTTTGCTACTGTCACTGGCGCTTTGTCTGGATAAAGCTCTAGCCGAATGTCACCTAGATCTGTGGTGAGTAATACCTGAATGGGTGTTGGTGATTCAGCTTGTGCTGTGGCCAGAAAGGTAGTCAGAAATGCTATGGAAAAAATTCTTTTAAACATTAGCCCCACTCCGAAAAATTTTTGCGACGTTTGAGCCGCGGAATTATTATTGTCAATAACGAACCAGCTATAACGGCGAACACTCCGTAGAGGAACCAAGTGTTTCGCTCTCTACTGCTGAGCTGTTCGTTGGCCGCTTTTAGTACGTCGATTTCACTTTTTAGCATACCATTTCGTTCGAGTAGTTCTTGATTTTGTTGATTAATAGAAATGGCATTTGATGAGATTTTTTTAATGGTATTAAGTTCACTGCTTACTTCACTGCTCGTAGATTGTGCTGATTGAAGTTTTGTCGATAGCTCAGTGTTTGCTTGCCTGAGAATGTTTAGGTCCTCAGAGAGCACGCTAGCCTTATTTTCAGCTAGCCCCAGCTTTGCTTCCATGCTTCCAATACGCTCGCGGGCAGTTGGTGTGTTTTGTATATAGTGGGATGGCATCCAGCCATCAAGCCCACTTGGAGTAGTGACATGACTCCAGCCTTCTTCGTTAGTGTCAACGAGTTTAAGGGCGGTACCACTCTTTATGCCCCGGTGAATAATGGAGCATCGGGGGCAGGGAGTTTTTCGTAATGGCACGCGGTATTCATCAGAAATATAGACAGTTTTTGCCACGCCGGTGGTGCTAACCAAAGTGAATACGGTCACTAACAACATTTTTAATAACATTCTCATTTTACGGATGGTTCTCTCGTTAATTCGCATTGTTCTCTTTTTGTCTGATGTTCGTCAGAAAAGGTGCTGTATAGCACACTATGGAAGCACCTTTTTAAAGGGTTTAACAGTCACTTTTTCATAGACCCCGGCTTCAATGTAAGGGTCTTCATCTGCCCACGCTTGGGCATCGTCTAGCGAATTAAATTCCGCAATCACCAGGCTTCCGGTAAATCCGGCATCCCCTGGGTTTTCTGTGTCGATGGCTGGATGTGGCCCTGCGAGTAGTAGCCGCCCTTGGTCTTTTAGTGCTTCTAGCCGTGCCAAGTGTGCAGGACGCGCAGCTAATCGTTTCTCCAGGCTGTTTTCTACATCCTGGCTGCTTACGGAATACCACATCAGCTTAGTCCTCGTGTTTATCGTGATGGTGAATAACCTCTTCCAGCTTCAGGCCGGTTAGCTTGGTTACGCCCCTGAATAAATAAAACAGTGCCCCCATAAGTACCAACATTGCGGGTATGGCAATAATAGGAAAGCTTAGCGCCGTCATTTTGCCTAATTGCTCATTGAATTCAACCGTTCCTGGCTGACTGGTGATCAACACTGTAGCGAGAATGTAATTGAGCAAGGATGACAGGAAAAAAGACCCAGCGATCAGCCATGAGGCATTAGCTAGGCAGACTTCAAATTTTTTGTTGTTACCATTTTCGTCCAGAGCCTGACTAATACGGTCCGTTTGTAGGATTTTATCGTTATATAAAAAAGTTTTTACCAGTGGGTAAGGTGTTTTAAGCGAAACAATGGTGGCCAGCCCAAATATTGCCGGAATCATCGCTTCCTTTATGGCGATGTAGGCGGGGTCCAGTTCCATAAGACTGATGCCGCCAGTGAGTAGAATACTGATGACGCCTAGGGCTGAGAAAAAATTAAATCGCCTCAGGGTCACAAAATCTTTAAGCCCGTATATCAGTGGGAATGACAGGGCGACGACAATAGCAACGCGAGTACCTAGGTATTCATCACCACTTAGCTTGGTCAGAATAAGGGTAGGAATAATAATATTGAATGCAAGGTTTAACAGTAAGTTTTCACTTTGGTTGTTTTTTGCACAATTCTTCTTTGAGGGTATTGGTGAGTCCATCAGGCGGAAAACCGGTCTCTGTAAGGGTATAGGGCGGTTATTGTAAGGGAATTAGCGTCAGTAATCGAGGGGGGTAGTGTTGCTATACTCTATTTTTTTAATTTCGTACTACTTCACAGTTAGAAAACCAAAAAGTTGAAATTACTGTGAAAATAAGGCCATAATGAAGAAACCCGTACAACAGATTTAACAAAGTGCCATAACTTGCTGAAAAACAAGGAAAATAATTATGAGTGCTGTGAGAGCTGGCAAGGAACTGGGGCAGGAAGCCGAGGAAGGAGCTGAACTAGGGGACTTGTTAGTTTCTTATTTAGAGCAGCTTGGTGTGGAATATGTGTTTGGTATTCCCGGCGGAGCCATTGAGCCACTCTACAATGCGTTGGCTCGTAGTGAGCGAAGAGGTGGCCCGCGAGCGGTGATTGCCCGGCATGAGACTGGTGCTGCGTTTATGGCGGAAGGTTATGCCATAAAAACAGGTAAGCTTGGTGTTTGTTGTGCCACTACAGGCCCGGGTGCCACCAATTTGATCACGGGTGTGGCGTCAGCCTATGAGAATAATATTTCCATGCTGGTTATTACTGCTCAGACAGCACTTAGTGATTTTGGTCGAGGCGCAGTGCAGGAATCATCTTGTACCGGTATTAACACGGTTGGTTTGTTTGAGTATTGCACTCGATATAATACGCTAGTTTCCCACCCGAAACAGTTACAACATAAGTTGTCATCCGCTGTAATGACCGCGATGCATTCTCCTACAGGGCCTGTTCATTTAAGCATCCCTATGGATGTGATGAAAAGCCCTGTTTCGTCGTCAGAGCCAGATTTCAATCTTGATCGACTTCTTGATAAACCTTCACTGCTTGATGATGTGGCAGTCGGGCAGTTCTATAATGAGTTGCTCCATGCAAAAAACCCTATCTTTGTTATAGGTGATGAGGCCAGTGAAGCCATTGGCAGTATATTGAGTGTCGTTGTAAAAATGCAGGCGAAGATTATTGTGACGCCTCATGGTAAGGGCCTTGTCAGTCCATATCATCCTCTATTTAGAGGTGTCATAGGTTTTGCCGGGCATGAAAGTGCGCGTGCAGCATTATCTGACCCGAGAGTAGACCTAGTGGTTGCAGTAGGAACAAGCTTTGGTGAAGCCGCAAGTGATGGTTGGAATTCTGAATACTTCCTGACAAAAAAGCTAATTCATGTCGAAGCAACAGAAGAGCATTTACTGCGTACGCCAATGGCAAAACTACATGTCAGGGGGAGGCTCTCAACCATTTTTGAGCAGTTGAATGAAGACTTAGGGGAAATGCAGGGTAAGGAAGGGAAGGTTGTTTCCATGCCAGTTGCAGTTGGTAGTTCAAACCTCAAATCACGTCGATATTTTAGCTTGGATGACCCCGTTGCCTATCATTCTGATCAAGCGCCAATTAAACCACAGCGGTTGATGTGTCTGCTCCCACAACTGTTCCCTCCGAACACCTGTTATTTGGCAGATTCTGGGTCTAGTTTTGCTTGGGCTGCGCATTATTTGCATCCTTATGACAGGAGGATTGAGGGAAAGCGTGATGCCCATGGCGGTGTGTATCGCTCTGCTCTTGAGTTCGGTTCTATGGGTTGGGCTATTGGTAGTTCCATCGGTGTTGCTCTGGCTGACCGAAAAAGCCCCGTTGTTTGTATTACTGGTGACGGAAGCATGTTAATGGTGGGCCAAGAAATTACTGTGGCCATACAAGAAAAGCTTCCCGTCGTATTTGTGGTTTTGAATGATAGTTGTTATGGCATGGTGCATCATGGGCAGTCTCTTACTGGTGCAGAACCTATTGGGTGTGAATTGCCAGAAGTTGATTTCGCAGCATTTGCCCGTTCTATGGGGGTGGATAGCCACATAATAAATTCACCAAAAGACTTGCTGGCTATTGATGTTGATTATATTTGTAAACGAGAAGGACCCACGCTCCTTGATATCAGGATAGACCGAAATGAAGTTCCTCCTATGGGGGTTCGGATAAAATCCCTGACAAAATAAAATGACTAATAAAAATAAACAAGAAACGATAACTACTAAAATCTGGAATGAAATTCCAGAGGATGACAACCCTTTCGCTGCTAAAGTTTGCTATTGCTCAGGCTTTGATGTTTATGGAGACCTTTTGGGTAAAGCTAGCTATATCGAATATCTATATTTACTCTTCAAGCTAGAACCTCCATCACCAAATCATGCCTTACTTTTGGAAGGGCTTGCTATAGCGCTGGCTAACCCAGGTATTCGTGATCACAGTGTCCGTGGCGCCATGAATGCTGGTGTAGGTGGTTCTACACACGCTTCGGCATTAATGGCTGCTCTTGCTGTGGGCGCAGGCAATCTTGGTGGAGGTCGTGAAGTTTATAACATGATCAAATACTGGGAGCAGTGTGGTACCGACATAAATGCCTGGGAACAAATGATAAAGGAACCGCCTGTTGAAGAAAGAGCGGATGTTTGGCCGTCAATGGAGCATGCCCCTGGTTTTGATCCAAATGGTGCTAGCTGTACTTTGCCGGTTAAGCAGGTTTTGGCGCATATGGTGAAGATCGGTGACAGCGAAAAGCTGGAATGGTTACAAGCTAATAGAGAGCGCTTGGAGCAGTTTGCAGAATGTCCTCTTGCTATGTCGGGTGTCGCAGCAACTGCTCTGCATGAATTACAACTAAGTCCAGATCAAGCTGAAATGTTATATCTATTGTTGAGGCTGCCTGGTGCCGCTGTTCATAGTTTAGAGCAAGAGAAGCTTGGGTGGAGGCGGTATCCATTTTTTGGGGATGGGTTGAAGTTACAAAAATATAATCCAAAAGAGAACATGGGATAACAGGTGAAAAAAGAAAAGATGTTTTCGGAGTATGAAGATAATTGGGAAACATCTATGGGTGCTATTTTTCCTGGAGAAAAGGTTGTTCTCAGAGGGAAAGATGTTTTAAAAGAATTAAAGGATTATCGGTGGGTTGAATACTTGTTGTTTGGTATTACAGGAAGGGAATCACCTCGTCTTGCCCGTTTAATTGAAGGGATGTGGCTGATTTGTACAAGTTTTCCTGACCCTAGATTATGGAATAACCGTGTTGCTGCTTTAAGTGCAACAGCCAGATCAACTGGTGTTTTGGGTTCTGCGGGAGCTCTGGCTGTTTCTGAGGCCACAATATATGGTCTTAAGCCTATACAGGGTGTGTCTGATTTTTTGTATCGAACATCTGAAAAAATTGCAAAGGGGCAATGTTTGGAAGATGTGGTGAAGTCTGAAGTAAAAAAATACCGAGGAATCTATGGTTATGGGAGGCCAGTTGCTGATAAAGATGAGCGAATTGGCCCGCTTTTGGAGTTTGCAAAATCTATGGGTGCAGGTGAGGGTCCATATACTAAGTTGGCTTTTGATGTCGATAATTATTTAGGTTCTTCACGTTTGAGGTACAGAATTAATGCATCTGGGGTAGTGGCAGGTCTTCTTGCAGATGAAGGTTTAACACCTAAAGAGTTATACCATATAGCAACGCTTACGTTTACGGCGGGGGTTATTCCTTGTTACATCGATGCACTAGAAAAGCCTGAGGGTACTTTTTTCCCTCTTCGAATATCCCGAGTAAATTATGAGGGAACAGCAGTGTCTAGAGTCTGGGGGCAATAAAAATGGCTAATAAAAAATATCTAAAAGCCTTACCAATAGTGTTCATTTTTTTGTGTTCATTTTCTCATGGAGAAGATGAAGAAGATTTGATGGCACTTTATGGTGGTGAAGAGTTCATAAGCATTGCAACGGGTGTTGAGCAGCCTCTTCATAAAGCCCCTGCAGTTGTTTCTGTTTTGACGAAAAAAGATATTGAACGAATAGGCGCTACTGATATTGATGAGATTTTAGAAACGGTTCCTGGTCTTCATGTTGCCAGAGATGCGAAGGGTTATAACCCAATCTATGTATTTCGGGGCATCAATGCTACAGAAAACCCTCAGGTCTTAATGTTGATTAATGGCATACCCATAACAAATTTATTCCAAGGAGATAGGAACCTGGTTTGGGGCGGGATGCCGGTTCAGGCAATCTCAAGAGTCGAGGTGATCCGTGGGCCCGGTTCTGCATTATATGGTGCAGATGCATTTGCTGGGGTGATTAATGTTGTCACTCATGAGGCCGATGGAGTGTCTCAATTTAAAACTGGGGTGAGATATGGGACACATAATACAAAGGATTATTGGTTGAGTGGTGGTGGGTCAGTAGGCGAGCTCAAGTATTATGGTGTTGTAGAAAGTCATGAAACAGATGGTTTTGATGAAAAAGTAAAATCGGACCAGCAGTCAAACTTCGATTCTCTTCTTGGAACTAGCGCATCATTGGCTCCCGGTTCGGTGAATATGGAGAGAGATAATATAGATGCACGTATGGAACTGGCCTATAAAAAATTTAGATTAAGGGCTGGAGCGCAGATTAGAGACGGTGCGGGAGATTATGCCGGAGCAGCACAGGCACTATCAGCTGATAATAAATTCTCAAGTGATAGATTGAATGTAGATTTGACCTATGAAAATGAAGAATTTATAGATGACTTGGCAATAAAAGTTCAGACAAGCTATTTGCATACTACACAAGAAGTTGAAGGTGATTTAGTACTTTATCCTGAGGGAACAGTTGTGCCGCCCATCGGTGGTTTTGGCGTCTACACTGACGGCGTCATCGGTACTCCTGAGCTTAAGGAGAGGCATACAAGGTTTAATTTTTCTAGCCTCTATTCAGGCATAAATAGGCATAAAATCGCTTTTGGAACGGGCTATTACCATGGCGAGCTTTATGAAGTAGAAGAGTCCAAAAACTTTGGTTTGGATCCTTCTACGGGTTTACCCATTCCCCCTGGCGACCCGGCGGTTGATGTAACTGATCTTGATGATTATGTTTTTATATCTGAAGGTGGTCGCGAGAATACTTATGTTTTTATCCAAGATGTCTGGCAGCTGTTTAATGATTGGGAGCTGACAGCCGGTGTTCGTTATGATCATTATTCGGACTTTGGCGACACGGTAAACCCAAGATTGGCTCTAGTTTGGTCAACCAGCAGGAATCTGACAACGAAGTTTATTTATGGTGAAGCATTTAGGGCTCCGTCCTTTGCGCAAACTCGAGTTATTAATAATCCTCTAGTTGAAGGGAACCCAGAATTAGATCCGGAAGAAATGAAGAGTTATGAAATAGCATTTGATTATAGGCCTCGGCATGATCTCACGTTTAATTTGAATGCTTTTTATTATAAGTGGGAAGATATTATTCAATTTGTCCCTGTTGGGGGTGGTGCTTCTGAAGCTCAAAATAATGGAGAGCAAACAGGTCATGGGGTGGAGTTTGAGACAACATGGCAAGCTTTTCGAGATTTGGAGCTTTCTAGCAATTTTTCCTGGCAAAAGTCTGAAGATAGAAACTTGGATGCAGATGCTGCCCATTCTCCAGAGAAGCAGCTGTACATGGCAGCAAACTGGCAGCCTACAGAGTTGTGGAATATCCATGTTCAGGCTAACTGGGTTATGGATCGTAATAGGGCGGCAGGTGCAGATGATTTTCGTTCAGATATAGATAATTATGCATTGGTTGATTTAACCATAAGGCGTAAATCATTATGGGATCATGTGGATATTGCCCTACTAGTCAAAAACCTCTTTGATGAAGGTGCGCGGGAACCAAGTCTTGCCGGAGGCGTTGGTTTTCCTGTTCCCATTGAGGATGATCTGCCGCTGGCGGGACAAACTATATCCGGCGAAATTCGCTATAACTTTTAAGAACAAAGTATCGCTGATAAAAAGCAGTTAGGGAAAACACGGATGAAGCTGAATTTTTCTTTTAGAGTTAGACGGCGAAACGGCAGTGTTTTTTTACCTGCTTTATTATTCGTTGTTCTATCGCTGTGTGGCATTAGTGCCGCAGGTCAAAGTGCTGAGTTGCTGGTAGTGTATCCAGAGGTTAGGGCTCCATTTTCAAAGATTTTTAATGATATATCCACTGGCGCTGAAGAGGGTTTTGTCGGTGATACGAGCTCGGTAGCTATTAGGGAAGGTGAAGAAGTAGGCTCACTTCTAACCCGTAAGAAGCCTGATGTAGTTCTAGCGCTTGGGAAACGGAGTCTTTCCAGTCTTAAGGCCTCAGATAGTAATGTTCTTGTCATACTGGGCGCGGTGAATGAAGAGCAGTACGACTATCCAGGGATATCGATGGTACCCGACCCCGAAGTAATACTGGATAAGTTGATATTGTTGTCTCCTTCCGTCAAGCAGGTTCATGTGGTCAAAAAGTCCCGTGGTATTGATGTGCAACTGGAAGGTGCTAGTGAATACTTAGTGGAACACGGCAAAAAACTTATTGTTCATGAGAGTGGAGATATACGTGAGGCGGCAAATATCTATGCGGAATTAATAGAAAAAGCGAATGCTGGTGATTCGATTTGGATATTACAAGATGGTTCCTATGTTAATAGTGCCATTTTTTCACTGTTACTAGATGCCGCATGGAGTAAGAGCCTAGTTGTTTTTTCATCAAACCCTCTACATGTAAAGCGTGGCGCGTTATTTGCTGTGTACCCTAATAATAGAGACATGGGGGAAAGCCTTGGTAAGTTAGCCAATCAAGTTCTGAGTGATGGAATGAAGCCGGGTCTGCAACCGTTACGAGATGTTTTGGTTGCCGTTAATGAGAGAACGGGTAATCACCTTGGACTTGCATTGACAACGGAAGTAAAAAACAACGTCGATTTGCTGTTACCTGCGAGGTGAAACAGGTGGAGGCTAAACCAAACAAGAAAGCAACGGGGATGAAGTTCAGAAATCAACTGAGTTTGATTTTTGTCGTCGGTATTCTTGTTATGGCGGTAACAACCTCTATTGCGGTAAGTAATATTTCTAGCCAGATTGTGCGTGATCGGGAGATTCAGCAAGGCTTGCAGGTGACTGATTCACTGGCGAAGCAGAGTGAGCTAGCCTTGCTTTATCATAGTAAGGAAAGCGCCAAAGATATCGTAGATACAGCATTGAATTTTCCTGGTGTTAAGGCGGTATCTATTGTCACTGAAACGGGTACCGTATTGCACACCGGGGGCGGGGTTGTCACACAAGTTCCTTTCTACAAGCCCTCTGTCGCAAAGATGGTTCACGAAGATAATGATTATTGGTCGTTTTCATCGCCGGTTCTGGCAGGAGCTTCACAAGACAGTGTCTGGGGAGAACTTTATGGTGAAGATAAAGAGAAAGAAGTCTCTCTAGGTTATATAACGGTATTAATGGGGAAGGATACCGTTATCTTGATGGAACGGAGTATTTTACGGGGCAATCTTCTGATTTCCTTGTTGGTTGCGGTTGTCTTGCTACTGCTCTTACTCGGTATTTCACGCCGACTCACCAAACCGCTTGAAAAACTTGCAGCTACCATGAAGCAGGCAGAAGAAGGTGACTCCATCATTCGGGCTGATGTAGGCGGTCCCGTTGATATCACCGATATGCAACATGCCTTTAATTCCATGATGGAAGCACTGGAAAACCGGCAGAAGGAGTTGATGCGTGCCATGTCGGCTGCTTTAGAGTCTGCTCGCGTGAAAGGTGAGTTTGCAGCGAATGTTACTCATGAACTGCGCACGCCAATGAATGCTGTGTTGGGGATGCTTGATTTACTCATGACCATGGGTCTCAGTGCTAAACAGCTTGAATATGTTGAAACGGCAAAAACATCCGGTGAAAGCCTGTTACAACTCATTGATGAAATTCTTAATTTTTCTCAGATAGATTCTAATAATCTTTCTATTGTTAAAGACGATTGTTACATCCAGGAATTGTTAGATGATGTTATTAACTTGCTTGCTAATCAGGCACTTAAGAAGAATTTAGATTTTGGGTACGTCATTTCTGATGACGTGCCTAGGATGATTCATTCAGATTCTTCACGTCTCAGACAGGTGTTGATCAACCTGGTTGGTAATGCCATTAAGTTTGCTGACATTGGTGAAGTATCTATCCACATGGATATTCTCGATGTAGAAACCCCCACTCCTGAGAATGAATTGCTGGTTCGATTTGAGGTTCGTGATTCTGGCATTGGAATTACCGCGGAAGATCAACAGCGTATCTTTGAGGCATTTACTCAGGCAGATTCATCCAGTACTAAGGAATATGAGGGAACAGGTCTTGGGTTGGCTATTAGTAAGCAGATAGTCGAGTTGATGGGTGGGGATATATCAGTCTCGAGTCAGCCTGGAAAGGGGAGCTCATTCTGGTTTACTGTACCTACTCCGAGGTTAGATGCCAGTAAGCCTGAAGAGGCCGTTGTACCGGCTTTTTCCGGTTTAAATGCACTGTTGGTGGATGATAGTGAGATAGTCCGAGAATTCGGTGCCCAACAGCTCAATCAAAAAGGTATTGACTGTACCACTTTGGACACAGGTATTAAGGCGCTTGACGTGATTCGTGAGCTGTCAGCAAGTAGCAGTAGCTTGGACATTCTAATTGTCGATGAAGATATGCCAGGCTTAAAGGGAATGGATTTCCTCAAGCTGACCCGGGAGGAGCCCTCCCTGAAAAACACCACTATTCTTATGCTGAGTAACCCTTGGACGATGGGGGATATACATAACGATTACAGTATGACCCGGCTAAATAAGCCGTTACGTCCCAAAGAGATAAATGCCGTTCTTGAGAAGCAATTATTGGGGCAGGGTGAGACTGAAAAATCTGCGTCACAACCAAAGACAATAGAGCGGCTCTACAGTAGGCCCAAGAAAATTTTGGTGGTCGATGACAACCGTCCTAACCAGCAGGTAGCTATTGCTATGCTGGAGCGAATGGGGTGTCGATGTGAACTGGCGTCTACGGGGAAGGAGGCTGTTGAAGCAATTATTCGCAACCAATTTGATGCTGTCCTGATGGACTGTTATATGCCGGTGATGAACGGCTACGATGCTACTCGCCAAATCAGAATGTATGAGGGCGGGGAAAATGCAGATAACCGTATACCTATCATTGCCATGACAGCAAATAATACGCAGGTTGAGGTGGACCGCTGTATGGATGCAGGGATGGATGATTTCCTCTCCAAACCCTTGCGTATTAATGAGCTAACAAACACCTTAGTCAAATGGGTGCCCAGAGATTTACCTGAAACTTCTACCGATACGGATAGCCAGTTGGGTGAGCTTAGCTCTAATGAGTCTACCGTCGTGCACAGCAGTGCCAGTTACGACCCTTTGGTCATTCAGGAACTAAAAGATGGCATCGGAGAAGTCATTGTTTCGATGATCGAGGCCTTTCTTGAGGATACGCCCGTCTACTTACGGTCGTTAAAAGAGGCAATTGCTCAAACGGATACCAAACAGGTTAGGGAGTTGGCGCATACCGTTAAAGGGAGCGCGGCAAATTATGGTGCGTACCAGGTCGTTGAGCTTTCTAGGTCGTTGGAAGAAAAAGGTGCTACGGCAGATTTGTCGGGTTCAGAAAAAATATATGAGCACTTAGTGAAGGCATATACCAGGTTAGGGAGAGATTTGGAAGAGTACATTCTGGCAGCTGATGACAGTGCCCAAGGGCGTGATAAGGGGCATCATTTACTGATTGTAGATGACGACCGTTCCATGCGGCTTGCATTGAAGAATGTGTTTAAGTCAGAGGATTACATTATCGAAGAAGCCAGCAACGGAATGCATGCTATTTCTATATGCCAGCGCAGAATGCCCGATTTGGTGTTGATGGATGCAATGATGCCGGAAGTTGATGGCTTTACGGCCTGTGAGCGTATTCGAGAGCTACCCAATGGGTCCGATACCCCGGTGCTAATGATTACGGCTCTAGATAACGAAGAGTCCATTGTAAAAGCCTTTGCTGCTGGAGCGACTGACTTTATTCCCAAGCCCATTCACTTTGCCGTGCTGAAACAGCGTGTATCTCGTCTCATTCAGGCAAACAAGGTAGAGAAGCACGTTAAACAGCTCGCTTACCATGATCAGTTGACGGGGCTTCCTAACCGCACGAACCTGATGCAACAGCTTAGAGTGATGGTGAATCGGGCCCAGTTGGAAGAGAAAAAAATAGCGATACTATTTCTGGATCTAGATCGATTTAAATTAATCAATGATACCCTCGGTCATGATGCGGGTGACTTGCTGCTTAAAGCCGTATCCGACCGGATTCGCCGCTGTGTCCGGAATCAAGATTTTATTGCACGCTTAGGTGGGGATGAGTTTACCGTAGTACTTGAAGGTATTACTGATCAAGAAGTTGTATCTAAAATTGCCGCTAAAATTTGCGATACCCTAAGTACGCCCTTTGTGTTTCTTCAACAAGAAATGTTTGTTACCACGAGTATCGGGATATCTATGTTCCCTGATGACGGGGCGGATATAGGCACTCTGATGAAACATGCAGATTCAGCCATGTTTCGCGCCAAAGAGCAGAGAAATGACTATTGTTTCTATGTGCAGGGGATGGAAGATGAAATTGCTCGGCGTATGGAGCTGGATAGAGAGTTACGTTCGGCCATTGGTGCTAATGAGCTAGTGCTGTATTACCAACCTCAAATTGACTTGGTTACGGGTGAAGTGGTGGGTGCCGAAGCGTTGATCCGTTGGAATCATCCGAGACACGGATTGGTGATGCCCGATACATTCATTCCCTTGGCTGAAGAGTCAGGGCTTATTAATCAAGTCAGTGACTGGGTGCTGGAAGAGGCCTGTCGGCAATTACAGGCTTGGAGTAACAGCGGTAACGAGTTGTTCAAACTTGCAGTGAATATGTCCAGTAAGGATATTCAAGCAGAGAGCTTTAATGGCAAGCTGAGAAAAATGCTAGAGAAGTATGATGTTAAGCCCAATAGGTTAGAGCTGGAAATTACAGAAAGTACTTTGATGGAGAATCCGGAAGAGCTAGAAGGTGAATTGAACGCTATGAGGGAAATGGGGCTGACCTTGGCAATTGATGATTTTGGTAGCGGTTTTTCTTCGCTTAATTACTTGAAACGGCTACCTGTTGATGTGTTGAAAATTGACAGAATGTTTATCTGCGATCTAGAAGAAGATGAAAGTGATAGAGCCATTGTCACCGGTATTATTGCATTGGCTACAAGTATGGGGCTCAGCACTGTGGCTGAGGGGGTTGAGACTGAATACCAATATAACCTCCTCCAAAAGCTAGGTTGCGATACTTGCCAGGGCTACTATTTTAGTAAACCAATACCGGTTGCAGATTTTGAAGAGAAGTTCTTTAAACAAGAAGTGATTGTCTAAGCCTATCTTTGCTTTTGTGATGGGTTCTTTGTCCTAAAGCCTTGAGTTTTTCTCCTACCTTCATTGCCTTGTGTGAGACAATCGATTTTTATCCTCAGTGTAGTTGCATCATGAGTCAATTTTTCTCTATACACCCTGAAAACCCACAGGCAAGACTTGTGCATCAGGCGGTTGAAATTATTCGCAAAGGTGGAATCATCGTTTATCCGACAGATTCAGCCTATGCTCTTGGGTGTCATATCGGTGATAAAAAGGCGCTGGATAAAATTCGTCAAATTAGGCAGTTGGATAAGAACCACAATTTTACGCTAATGTGTCGTGACCTATCTGAACTGTCTGTTTATGCCAAGGTGGACAATCAAACATACCGTTCACTGAAGGCACATACGCCGGGACCCTATACCTTTATTTTAGAGGCAACCTCTGAGGTCCCTCGCAGGCTTATGCATGCCAAGCGAAAAACCATTGGTTTGCGGGTGCCAGAGAATGCGATCGCACTGGCCTTGCTGGAGAACCTGGGTGAACCCATTATGAGCGTCACCTTGATTATGCCGGGTGATGAATACCCTCTGACAGATCCATACGATATTCGTGATCTGTTAGAGCACCACGTAGACCTGGTCGTTGAAGGCGGCTATTGCGGCCTTGAGCCTACCACTGTGGTAGACCTCACGGGTGAGGCGCCTGATGTGACTCGCCAAGGTATGGGACAGTTTGATGATTTTCAGGGTTAATCCCTGATTAAGTCTGTAATAAACATCATCTCAGCCCATCAATTTTAACTCATCAAGGCTTAAGTCCGGTCTTACCCCCATAATAAGTCTTAATGAATAGATTCTTACTGTTTGTCTAGGAGGCACAGGCTGGTTGTCTTAATGAATCACAGTATAATGGTGCTCTTTATTAAGTGCTGATGCATCACCCATGTCTACGGAAGCTATCCCCAGCGGGTCTGAAGAGACTAGCTCAATAACTACGACAGGCATTGCTTCTCTTCCTCTGCAGGAGGAGATGCCATTTGCTGTGGTCTTGGGGAAAGAAATTACAGCGCTACCCAAAGACCTGTACATCCCACCTGAAGCACTAGAGGTCTTCTTAGAGGCTTTTGAAGGGCCCTTAGACTTACTGCTCTATATGATTAAGCGCCAGAATCTGGACATTCTGGAAATCAACGTTGCTGAAATCACCCGTCAGTACATGAGCTATATCGGTATGATGAAAGCCATGCAGTTTGAATTGGCTGCAGAGTATCTGTTGATGGCAGCAATGTTGGCTGAAATTAAATCTCGGATGTTACTTCCCCGGCAAGCAGTGGAAGAGGATGAGGAAGATCCTCGAGCTGAACTGATTCGTCGTCTGCAGGAGTATGAGCGCTTTAAGACAGCGGCTGAAGATATTGATAGCTTGCCACGCCTGGGTCGAGATGTGTTTGTGGCCATCGCAAAAGAGCCAGATCGTAACAAAGAGCGTCCTCATCCAGATGTTGGAATGCAAGAAGTCCTTCTAGCCTTGTCAGAAGTGCTTCTGAGGGCAGAAATGTTTGAGAACCACCAGGTACAGTTAGAGCGCCTTTCTACAAGAGAGCGAATGTCGCAGGTGCTGGACACGTTGTCAGGTAAACAGTTCGTACCTTTTGTCAGCTTGTTTAGGCTGAGCGAAGGAAAAATAGGTGTGGTGGTGACCTTTTTGGCTATTATGGAATTAATCAAAGAGTCACTTGTAGAAATTGTTCAGAATGAAGCTTATGGGGCAATCCATGTTAAAGCGCGTTCGTCGTAATGTGAACACAGAGACTAGATAGCAAAGAAAAATGGAAAGTGATCAACTGAGAAAAATTATAGAAGGTGCTCTGCTGGCAGCGGGGCGTTCTCTGGATATTGGGCATCTAGAAAAGCTATTTGATGAGTTTCAGATTCCACCTCGAGATCAGATTTTAGCCGCACTTGAAGAGATCGAGGGAGATTGCTCTGGCCGTGGATTTGAGCTCAAGCGGACGGGTAGTGGCTACCGCTTTCAAGTGCGCCAAGAGCTGTCAGAGTGGGTTAATCGTTTATGGGATGAAAAGCCAAAAAAATATTCCCGTGCGCTCTTGGAAACATTGGCGTTAATTGCTTACCGTCAGCCAATTACCCGTGGCGATATTGAAGAAATTCGGGGTGTGTCAGTCAGCTCTGAAATTATCAAAACTCTTCTTGAGAGAGAGTGGGTGCGCGTAGTTGGGCACCGGGATGTCCCGGGTCGACCAGCACTTTATGCCACGACCCGACAGTTTCTTGACTATTTCAGCCTTAAAAACCTTGAAGAGCTACCAACACTCAATGACATCAGGGATATTGAAGAAATTAACCCTGAACTTGCCTTGGAGCTCGCACAGAAAATGGCAGGGGAAGAAGCGCCCAAAACAGCCGATACCCAAGGGGAACTGTCAGAAACAGATGAACAAGAAGAGTTGGTTTCCGTTGATGAATGTATCGATTCTGATATGGCTGGCTCTGACTTAGATGGCAACCTCCAAGCTGCTGAAAACCATGAAGAGAACCTATAACTCCAATGTCTGAAAAACTACAAAAAATCCTGGCTTCGGCTGGTTACGGTTCACGTCGTGAGCTTGAAAAGTGGATTGCTGATGGTCGTGTTACTGTAAATGGTAAGGTGGCAAAACTCGGTGATCGAGCATCACTGGATGATGCGGTTACCGTAGATGGTAAGCGCGCTAAGCTCCCCGCCAAAGATCAGAGAATACGTGTGTTGCTGTACAACAAGCCCGAAGGCGAAGTTTGTACTCGTTCTGATCCTGAAGGACGAAAAACGGTATTTGAACACTTGCCTCGCTTGAAAGACGAGCGGTGGATTTCCGTGGGCCGTTTGGATATCAATACCACGGGGTTGCTTCTTTTTACCAATAATGGAGAGCTTGCAAATAAGCTAATGCATCCATCTTCTAGGATAGATCGTGAGTATCTGGTTCGGGTACACGGTGCCGTTGATGATGATATGTTAAAGCGGCTTCGTGAAGGTGTTCTGCTCGAAGATGGTATGGCTAAGTTTAGTGATGTTGTGCCTGGTGAGAGGGTCGGTACTAACGGTTGGTATACCGTGGTACTGATGGAGGGTCGAAACCGCGAAATCAGGCGATTGTGGGAATCCCAGAATGTCGAAGTCAACCGCCTTAAGCGAGTAAGGTTCGGACCTATTTTTATGCCCTCTTATACCCGTCGTGGACAGTGGGTTGATCTTGATGAAAAAGCACTCAATGATCTATTGGTGACGGTAGATATGCGGGTGGCCAAAAAACAAAAACGGCTCTTACCCGATGATAAAGTACGTAGGGATAGGCAGTTAAAACGGCTCCGTTCCAAAGGGCCCAAGTCCAAGTAAAAATAAGTCCAAATGAAAAGGGCCCAAGAAAAATAAAGCGTCGTTTTTTCTATACAGTTTGCTTTGGGCTTGTTTTATTGTGCATCCATGGATTGTCCAGTCATGCCTTCACTGTCTTTCCCCATAAGATATAAATAGAGCGGCATGATGTCCTCAGGCATTTTGACGGTAGATGGGTCTTCGGCAGGGAAGGCCGTCGCTCGCATGCGAGTTCGTGTGGCACCCGGGTTGATACAGTTAACCCGGATATTGCTAATATCTTCTAGTTCATTGGCAAGTACTTGTGACATCCCCTCAGTGGCAAACTTTGAAATGGCATAGGCGCCCCAGAATGGTTTGCCGACCCTGCCAACACCTGATGTAGTAAAGATGATGGAAGCGCTGTCAGATTTTTCCAATAATGGCAGTAGCGCTTTGGTCATCATGAACTCTGCCGTTACGTTAATCTGCATCACCTTTTGCCAAGTGCTCAATTTATAGTTGGCTATTGGCGTACGCTGACCGAGTTCGCCGGCATTATGTAATAGGCCATCGAGCTTACCAAAGGCTTCTTCAAGGCGATCGTGCATGTCTTCGTAATCTTTTTCTGACGCACCTTCAAGGCATATTGGATAGATTGCGGGTTGTGGCCATCCAGCAGACTCGATGTGGTCGTATACTTTCTCTAGCTTGGGCACAGTGCGGCCCATCAAAATGACCGTAGCACCAAAAGATGCAAAGGTTTTGGCGGCGACGGCGCCAATACCGTCACCAGCTCCGGTTACAGCAATAACTTTTCCAGTGAGCAGGTTTTGTGGGGCGCTATAATTCTGTGAATCCATGGTTGTTGGCTATCCTCAAAGTATTAGTTCTAGCAGTTGGGTGGCACAGTTGACGGTATAGTGAGCCCCCCATAGAGCCGGATCTTCGTTCTTGTCAATGTAGCCATAGGCCGCAGCAATGGTGGTTGTTCCAGCTCGTAGCCCCGCTTCAATATCACGCTGGTGATCGCCGATATATACAGTTTTATCAGGGCTTACCCCCAGTTGATCGCAGGCTAGAATAACTGATTCAGGGTCAGGCTTAGTATTGGTGACATGGTCTGGGCAGATAATGGTGGCAGGTGCTGGAGAAAGCGGTAACTGCTGTAGGATTGCTAAGGTGAAACTCTCGGGTTTGTTGGTCACAATTCCCCAGGGGATTTGTTGCTGTCCAAGCGCCGAGAGTAGTTCGGTGATCCCCTTAAAAGGATGTGTTTGGTCAGCCAGGTTATCCATGTATAGAGCCAGTAGCTCCTGACGAATAGGCTCAAAACTTGGGTGCTGTTCATCCAGTTCAAAGACCTTTTTAACTATACCAACTGAGCCATGGGTGACCAGCTGGCGGATACTTTCTGCTGGCAGTAGTGGCATCCCTTTTTGTGCAAGTAGCCGGTTGGTGGCTGTCAAAAAGTCAGGAGCGGTATCGAGCAGGGTGCCATCAAGGTCAAATAAGACAGCTTGAAATCGTGTAGGCGTTAGTCTTGTGGGATGTTTCATAGGGTGCGTTGTTAGTGTTGACATTAATCTGGTTTGCGAGCGTAGACCAAGTAGTTTACATCTACATTTTGGTCATCAAGACGGTAATGTTTGGTCAGAGGGTTGTAGGTCATACCTGTCATTGTTTGTAGCTCAAGGCCACATTCCCTAACCCAATTACAGAGTTCAGATGGGCGAATAAATTTACCGTAATCATGGGTGCCTTTGGGTAGCATTTTCAGGAGGTATTCGGCCCCAATAACAGCAAAGAGATAGGCCTTTGGGTTGCGATTGATTGTAGAGAAATACAGGTGCCCACCAGGCTTAACCAGTTTAGCGCAGGCATCTATGACAGAGCGAGGGTCTGGTACATGTTCCAGCATTTCCAGGCAGGTCACAATATCAAACTCACCGGGGTGTTGTTCTGCCATCTCCTCTGCAGTGCATTGCTGGTAGTTGACGGATACCCCTGATTCCAAGCTGTGAAGCTGGGCGACGGCCAGAGGTGCTTTGCCCATATCAATGCCAGTGACATTTGCTCCCCGTTGAGCCATGGATTCTGCCAAGATCCCGCCACCACAGCCAACATCGATCAGTTTGCATTCGGCAACGGGCGAGTGCTTATCTATCCAGTTTGCCCTAAGCGGATTTATGTCGTGTAGCGGTTTGAATTCACTTTCCTTATCCCACCAGCGGCTGGCCAAGGCTTCAAACTTGGCGATTTCGGCGCGGTCAATATTTTGTGGTGAGTGGGTGAGTTCTGACATCAATGGATTCCGGTGTTGGTTGTTTGGATACTTGGTTTTTCAGCTAAACTCTGTTGTTCAGAAAGAGCATTTTTCTGATGCCTCTATCAGTCACGTTATGGCTAGCGATTATGGGCAATTTTTCGTTGCCACTGCTTTGCCTTGGTGAGTACTTCCTGTTCGTTTAAGGTTTGTAATTGCCGCTCTATCATGAGCGCGGCACCATTGACCCAAAGGTGGCTAACTCGGCTGCCTGCATTGGTATAAAGTAGCTGAGACGCAGGATTATACAATGGTTCTGATTCAATTGTGCCAAGTGTTATGGCTGCTAAGTCAGCACTTTTACCAGCCTCAATACTACCAATTTGATCCTCCCAGCCCATCGCTTTGGCGCCATTGATGGTGGCCATTTGCAGGGCAGTATGGGCATCGACAGCACCGGCATTCCCTGATACAGCCTTAGCCACAAGCGCTGCGGTGGACATCTCACCAAACATATCTAAATTGTTGTTACTGGCGGCGCCGTCCGTACCCAAGGCTACATTGATGCCGCTATCCAGTAATGTTGTCACTGGGCAGAACCCGCTGGCTAATTTTAGGTTGGACTCGGGGCAGTGAACCACATGGGCGTTATGTTCCACCAGTGTAGAAATGTCTTGCTCGTCAAGTTGTGTCATATGGACACATTGCGTCCGTGGAGATAGGAGGCCTAGTTCTACCAGCCGTTGTATTGGCCTCACTCCGTGCTCTTTAATGCTGTTCGCGACTTCTATAGCAGTTTCATGGAGGTGGATTTGTACGTGACTATCGAGCTCTTCCGCGTAGGTGGCTATTGTTTCCAGAGGCCCATTTGAAAGAGTGTAAGGAGCGTGAGGGCCAAAAGCGATACGTGTAAGGTCTCGATCCTTGTAGTCATCACGAAGCTGTAGGCCTTTATGAATATAGTCTTCAGGGCCGCGGCCCCAGGCTGAAGGGAAGTCAAAAACAGGGAAAGCGATTTGGCTGCGAATCCCGCTATGGCTGGCGGCTTCCGCAGCGTAATCCGGGAAGAAATACATGTCAGAGAAACAGCTGGTGCCGCTTCGAATCATCTCCGCAATGGCGAGCTCAGTGCCATCACGGACAAAATCTTCACCTACCCATTGTTGTTCGGCAGGCCATATATGTTTCTCCAGCCAGTTTTGCAGTGGCTGATCATCAGCATAGCCGCGTAGAAGCGTCATGGCCGCATGGCCGTGGGCATTGATCAGCCCGGGAATCAGCACATGATTGGGTAGCTCAGTATGCTCCAGGGCTATATATTTTCTGGTCGCCTCGGTGGTGGGAAGAATAGCCACAATGTTGCCCTGATCGATGACGACAGAGCAGTCCTCAAACACCGCACCCTTTGGGATTACGGGGATAGTCCATTGAGCGGAAATGATTAGGTCGACAGATATGGCTGCCATTACAGGGTTCTTCCTTGGGCGACTAATAAGACGGGCAGTATACCCTCACAAAAAAGATCATTAAACAAAGACATACGGGGACGAAGATGGGACATTTTGTGGTATCATCCGGCGCTTGATTTAGCGGCTTGACCGTTGATGGGCATAAGAAGGATAAGCAGTAGTATGGGTGAGTTAGCCAAAGAAATCCTACCCGTTAATATCGAAGACGAATTACGTCAGTCCTACCTCGACTACGCCATGAGCGTCATTGTCGGGCGGGCACTGCCAGATGTCAGAGATGGGCTCAAGCCGGTACATCGTCGCGTGTTGTTCGCGATGAGTGTGCTTAATAACGATTGGAATAAAACCTACAAAAAATCTGCACGTGTGGTTGGTGATGTGATTGGTAAATATCATCCCCATGGCGATTCCGCTGTGTATGACACCATTGTTCGAATGGCTCAACCATTCTCTCTCCGCTACATGTTGGTGGATGGGCAGGGTAACTTTGGTTCTGTGGATGGTGATTCTGCAGCAGCTATGCGTTATACCGAAATTCGTATGGCTAAGATTGCCCACTCGCTGTTAGCGGACCTAGATAAGGAAACCGTTGACTATGTGGAAAACTACGATGGCAATGAGCTGATTCCTGAGGTATTGCCTACTAGGGTGCCAAACCTTCTGGTTAATGGTTCTTCTGGTATTGCTGTGGGTATGGCGACCAATATTCCTCCTCATAACCTGAAAGAGGTGGTCAATGGTTGTCTAGCTCTGATTGAAAATGCCGACATCTCCATTGATGAGCTAATGGAACACATTCCTGGTCCAGATTTTCCTACTGCCGCCATTATTAATGGCAGAGCGGGAATTATTCAGGCCTATCGTACTGGGCGTGGACGCATTTATATGCGAGCCAGAGCGACTGTGGAAGTGAACGAAAAGACCAGTCGTGAAACTATTATCATTACTGAGCTTCCCTACCAGTTGAATAAGGCGCGTCTGATTGAGCGTATCGCTGAACTGGTTAAAGAAAAGAAAATCGAAGGAATTTCTGAGCTGCGAGATGAGTCGGATAAAGACGGCTTGCGCGTAGTTGTTGAATTGAAAAGAGGTGAGGTGGGTGAGGTTATCCTTAACAACCTCTATGCCCAAACCCAATTACAAAATGTATTTGGTATCAATGTTGTTGCGTTGGTGGATGGTCAGCCGCGAACCCTTAATCTGAAAGAAATGCTGGAGGCCTTTGTTCGCCACCGCCGTGAGGTGGTGACACGTCGTACGGTATACCTATTGCGTAAGGCCCGTGAGCGCGGGCATATTCTGGAAGGTCTGGCGGTTGCCATTGCCAACATTGATAAGATGATTGAGTTAATTAAATCGTCTCCTTCCCCTGCTGAAGCAAAAGAGGGCTTGATCGCAAGAGGTTGGGATGCCAGTACGGCAGCTCAACTGTTGGAGCGCGCGGGTAGTGATGCCAGCCGTCCAGAAGATCTCGAGCCAGGCTATGGCATGCGCGACGGCCAATACTACCTTTCGCCGGTACAGGCACAGGCCATTCTCGAATTACGTTTACACCGTCTTACCGGTATGGAGCACGATAAGCTGCTTGCTGAATACCAGGAAAAGCTAGAGGAAATCATTGAATACCTGAGGATTCTTGGTGATGCCACTGTGCTGATGCAGTTGATCCGTGAAGAGTTACAGGCGGTGAGTGATGAATTTGGCGATGATCGTCGCAGTGAGATTATTGAATCACTGCATGACCTCACCGTTGAAGACCTGATTACCGAGGAAGATCGCGTGGTGACAATTTCCCACGGTGGGTATGCCAAAACTCAGCCCTTGAGTGATTATCAAGCCCAGCGTCGTGGCGGTACGGGAAAATCTGCCACTGCGGTGAAAGATGAAGATTTTGTTGAACATCTGCTTATTGCCAGTACGCACAGTACTATTCTCTGCTTTACCAATTTGGGCAAAGTGTATTGGTTGAAGGTGTATCAAATCCCTGTTGCAGGCCGAAGTGCTCGTGGGAGGCCGATGGTCAATCTGTTGCCGCTTGGCGAAGATGAGCACATTAGCAGTATTTTGACGGTAGATGAGTACAGTGAAGACAAATTTGTGATCATGGCTACCGCTAATGGTACGGTGAAGAAAACCTCTCTGGAGCAGTACTCTCGTCCTCGTAGCGTTGGACTGCGAGCCGTTGATTTGGTGGATGGCGACTATCTTGTGGGCAGTGCGATTACCGACGGTAATAGTGATGTCATGCTGTTTAGTAGCGAAGGTAAGGCTGTACGGTTTGCCGAGTCAGATGTTCGTGCTATGGGCCGTGTATCAAAGGGTGTTCGTGGTATGCGCTTGCCTGAGGGGCAAAAAGTGCTCTCAATGGTAATCCCTGAAGAGGATGGCTGTGTGCTGACGGTATCCAATAATGGTTATGGTAAGCGAACGGCACTGACTGAATTCCCTACGAAAGGGCGTGGTGGTAAGGGCATGATTGCGATTCAGTCCAGTGAACGAAATGGGCCACTTGTTGGCGCCGTACAATTGTTTCAGGGTGACGAAATCATGTTGATTTCAGATCAGGGGACAATGGTTCGTACCCGCAGTGATGAAATATCCCAGCTGGGTCGTAATACTCAGGGCGTTCGCGTGATTCGTCTGAAAGAGGGCGAGACCATGGTTGGATTGGCTCGTATTGAAGAACCTGAGCCAGTTGACACTGATTTAATTGATGGTGATTCACTTAATGGCGACTCAGGGGATAGCGGTTCGGCTGATGGCGATGTGGTAGACGTTACGTCGGAAGACTGACAGGCAGAAATCATGGAAAATAATAAAAAACTGGGTCAGAAAACGTTGGGCCAGCTAAGAGATCAGATCGACGACATTGATCATCAGATCCTGACATTGATTAGTGAGCGTGCCAAGTGTGCCCAGCAAGTGGCTGAGGTGAAGCAAGCTGATGGTGATGCCGTCTATTTCCGGCCTGAACGGGAAGCTCAGGTACTTCGTAATATTATGGAGAAGAATCAGGGTCCGCTAGATAATGAAGAGATGGCACGGCTGTTTCGTGAAATTATGTCAGCCTGCCTGGCATTGGAGCAGCCTATTAAAGTGGCGTTTCTCGGGCCTGAAGGCACTTTTACGCAGGAAGCGGCCTTAAAGCACTTTGGCCATTCAGCCGTTACCGTCTCAATGAATGCCATTGATGAAGTGTTTCGAGAAGTGGATGCTGGTGCGGTAAATTACGGTGTCGTACCTGTCGAAAACTCAACGGAAGGCGTGATCAATCACACGTTGGATACTTTCCTGGACTCCACGCTAAATATTTGTGGTGAAGTGGAGCTTCGTATCCACCATCATTTATTGGCGGGGCCAAGTACTGATAAATCTCAGATTACTCGTGTGTATTCCCATGCTCAGTCTCTTGCCCAGTGCAGGAAGTGGCTGGATGCTCATTACCCCAAGGCTGAGCGAGTCGCTGTAAGCAGTAATGCCGAAGCTGCCAGGCGTATAAAGAGTGAGTGGAATGCAGCAGCCATTGCAGGAGATATGGCTGCTGAGCTGTATGGCCTCGAAAAACTGTCAGAAAAAATAGAAGATCGGCCCGATAACTCTACCCGATTCTTAATCATTGGGCGGGAGAAAGTGGCCTCTAGTGGTGATGATAAAACCTCGATTATTGTTGCGGCTCGAAATGAACCCGGTGCATTGCACAATCTTCTGGAGCCTTTTCATCGAGAAGGTGTAGATTTGACTCGAGTCGAAACCCGGCCTTCACGTACCCGTAAGTGGACCTATGTCTTCTTTGTCGATTTTGAGGGGCACAGGGATGACACTAGAGTGGCGGCAGTACTGGCCGAGGTCGGACAAGTTGTTGCTGAATTGAGAGTGCTCGGATCCTATCCGAAAGCTGTATTGTAACCCCCTATGTTTGGCTACCATTTATGACCGTGGATTTAAAAAGCCTGGCTCTACCCGGTGTACAACGCCTGCAGCCCTACCAAGGCGGCAAGCCAGTTGAAGAGCTTGAGCGAGAGCTAGGTATTCACGGTGCCATTAAGTTGGCAAGTAACGAGAATCCATTAGGTCTCAGCCTTATGGCTAGAGCTGCGATTGAAGCATCGCTAGTCGATGGTGCCAGGTATCCCGATGGCAATGGTTTTTATCTGAAACAGAAGCTGGCGGAGAAACTCTCGGTCAGTACTGACCAGCTAACGTTGGGCAATGGTTCAAATGATGTCCTCGAGTTGATGGCTAGGGGGTTCCTTGGTTCAGAGCACAATGCTATTTTTTCCGAGCATGCCTTTGTTATTTACCAGTTAGCCATCACTGCTCAGAATGCAGAAGCGGTTGTAGTGCCAGCCCTAAATTGGGGGCACGATTTGAATGCTATGGCGGCGGCGGTTGATGATAAGACACGGCTAATGTTTATTGCCAACCCAAACAACCCCACCGGCACCTGGGTTGCGCTTGATGTGATTGAATCGCTGATGAAGCGGGTACCCGAGACGGTGTTGGTGGTCGTCGATGAGGCGTACTTTGAATATGTTGATATGCCTGAATATGGTTCAGCATTGAGCCTGTTGACTCAGTATCCAAATTTGGTGATTACTCGAACATTTTCCAAAGCTTATGGTTTGGCTTCGTTGCGGGTGGGGTATGCGATTTCCCACCCCGATGTGGCAGATGTTATTAACCGAGTACGTCAGCCATTTAATATTAATAGTATGGCATTGGCTGCTGCCGTTGCTGTTTTGGATGACCAGGATTACTTGAGCCGAAGTGTAGACCTTAACCGTCAGGGTTATGAGCAGCTTACCTCTGGATTTAACCAGATGAAGCTTGATTTCATACCCTCTGTGGGCAACTTTATTTCGGTACACATACCTGGTGATATCCAGGCTTTGTATCAGGCATTGTTGCAATCTGGTGTGATCGTTCGGCCCATTGGTGTGTACGGGATGCCTAATCATTTGCGCGTTTCTATTGGTTTACCTGATGAGAATCAGCGGTTTTTGGATGTACTTGAACAGTTGCTATTGAAACAAGAGGCTACCTGATGTCTGAAGGAATCAATCGTTTAGTCGTCATCGGTCTTGGCTTGATCGGTAGTAGCTTGGCCAAGGCTGCTCGGGATCGAGGCCTTTGTCAGGAGGTGATAGGTTGCTCCCGTAGCCCCGAGACGCTGGTTAAGGCCATGAAAGCGGGTGTCGTGGATCGGGTTGTAGGTTCTATTGAAGCTGTGGCTGGCGAATTGGGCGACGGAGATCTTGTGGTTATCGGTGTACCTACACTCACCGTTCCAGTGATTATTCGTCAATTACAACCACTTCTATCTCAGTCTGTGACTATTACGGATGTTGCCAGTGTTAAGGGCAGCGTAGTGACTGCACTTAAAGAAGTCTATGGCGAAATCCCCTCCCAATTTGTTCCCGGGCACCCCATTGCTGGGTCTGAAAAAAGTGGTGTGGATGCGGTTAACCCCAAGCTATTTGATGATCATCGAGTGATTTTGACACCACTTCCAGAAACGGGTGGTGATCACTTACAACGAGTAAAGGATCTTTGGTCTGGTGCTGGTGCTGTGGTGAGTGAAATGTCAGTGTCAGAGCATGATGAAGTGCTGGCTGCGACCAGTCATTTACCCCACATGCTGGCATATTCCCTGGTCGATACACTCTCCAATATGAGAGAAAATAGAGAGATTTTCCGTTACGCCGCGGGTGGCTTCAGAGACTTCACTCGTATCGCGGCCAGTGATCCGGTGATGTGGCACGATATTGTGATGGCTAATGATCAGGCAGTCCTGTCTGTCTTAGAGGATCTTACCGAGCACCTTGGTCTTATAAAGCAGGCCATAACAAGTGGCGATAGCGATTATTTGTTAGGTGTCTTCACAAGAGCAAGAGAAGCTCGAAACCATTTTTCTAAAATGCTTGAAAATAAGGCTTATCTAGAGCCCATGATAAAAACTATTGATTATAGAGTAGCGCCAGGAGGCAGTGTTTCCGGGCAAATTCGCATTCCAGGTGATAAATCCATTTCCCACCGTTCTATTATGCTGGGTTCAATTGCTCAGGGTGTCACAGAGGTAACGGGGTTTCTGGAGGGTGAAGACAGCCTTGCCACTCTACAGGCATTTCGGGATATGGGTGTGGTGATTGAGGGGCCGACTGATGGTCGTGTGGTAGTACACGGAGTGGGCCTCAAAGGTTTAAAAGCGCCTTCTGGCCCGCTCTACTTGGGTAATTCGGGAACCTCTATGAGGTTGCTGTCGGGGTTGCTGGCGGCTCAGTCCTTTGACGTGGAGTTAACGGGTGACGAGTCCTTGTCAAAACGCCCAATGGCGCGTGTGGCAGACCCATTGCGTCAAATGGGGGCAGTGATTGAGACGGAAGAGGGTGGTCGTCCACCGTTGCGTATTAAGGGTGGGCAGTCTCTTAATGGCATTGATTATGAATTGCCCATGGCCAGTGCGCAGGTGAAATCTTGTGTGTTGTTAGCCGGACTGTATGCTGATGGAACAACTCGGACTACCGAACCAGCACCAACTCGTGACCATACCGAAAGGATGCTCACCGGGTTTGGTTACCAGATCAATCGTAAGGGTGCCTTGGCCGAACTCAACGGCGGTGGAGAGCTTACAGCTATGGCTATTGATGTCCCTGCTGATATATCCTCCGCAACCTTCTATATGGTGGCAGCAGCCATTGCTCCAGGATCAGATGTTCTTTTACCTCACGTTGGCATAAACCCAACAAGAATTGGGGCGATCAATATTCTGCAAATGATGGGGGCTGATATTCAGCTATCCAATCAGGCTGAGGTGGGTGGAGAGCCTGTGGCGGATATTCGAGTGCGCTATGCACCTCTTCACGGTATTCAAATACCTGAAGATCAGGTGCCATTAGCTATTGATGAGTTTCCTGCGTTATTTGTAGCAGCTGCCTGTGCCGAGGGTCAGACTATTCTCACTGGCGCGGAAGAGTTGAGAGTGAAGGAAAGTGATCGTATTCAGGCCATGGCGGATGGGTTGAAAATACTCGGTGTGGATGCAACGCCAACGGTAGATGGAATTATTATTAATGGTGGTGCTATCAGTGGGGGGGAGGTGGACAGTGTTGATGATCATCGCATTGCTATGTCCTTTGCTGTGGCAGCACTTAGAGCTAAGGACGATATCCTGATTAAGAATTGTAATAATGTGGTGACATCATTCCCCGGTTTTGTGGCTTTGGCTAATAAAGCCGGGTTGAAGATAGTTGAGGAAGTACGATGACTGATAAGCAAATCCCCATCATTACTATTGATGGTCCCAGTGGTTCAGGTAAGGGCACGGTTTGTCAGTTATTGGCGACTAAGCTGGGGTTTCATTATCTTGATAGTGGTGCACTGTATCGCTTGCTGGCCCTTGCGGCCAAGCGACATGGGGTGGCACTGGATAATGTGGAGTCGCTGGCAGTTCTGGCGGCTCATATGGATATTTCATTTAACATGAATGAAGATGGTACCCCTTCAAAGGTATTGCTGGAGGGAGAGGATGTTTCGTCCCTAATTCGTAACGAGGCTGTGGGTTCTGATGCCTCTCAAGTTGCTGCGTGCCCCGAGGTTAGAGCCGCTTTATTACAGCGCCAAAGGGCCTTTGCTGTAGCGCCTGGTTTGGTGGCCGATGGTCGAGATATGGGAACCGTCGTCTTTCCTGATGCAGATGCCAAAATCTTTCTCACTGCTAGCCCGGAGGAGCGTGCCGGAAGGCGCTATAAGCAGTTGATAGATAAAGGGGAAAGTGTTAGCCTTGCCGCCCTCGTTGAACAGGTCCAAAAACGGGATGAGCGCGATATGAATCGCACAGTCTCTCCTTTGGTTCCAGCGGATAACGCTGTGGTATTGGATAGCTCCCAAATGACCATTGACGAGGTATTGCACTCAGGGTTAGAAATCGCCATCAAAAATGGTATTCAGCCAGAGTAATAAACTGGGTTATGCGGTGTTTGGCCAGAAACGCACCGCATTAGCCTGAAATTAATAGCCCGCATAGCTGGTAATGCGGTTTAAGAGTCAATAGCTTAAGAAACTATATCAAGAAGTAATGGCTTATAAGCTAGTGCTTAAGAGATATTGACTCACACGCCTACAGGTACATCTCCATGAGCGAAAGCTTTGCAGAACTATTCGAAGAAAGTCTAAAAACCGTCGAAATGATCAATGGCGCTATCATAACTGGTGTTGTGATGGACATTGATAAAGACTGGGTAACTGTACACGCGGGTTTAAAATCCGAAGGTGTCATTGCTAAGAGTGAATTTTTCGATGATAACGGTGAATTAAGCCTCGAGATTGGTGACGAAGTACAAGTTGCCCTAGAAGCGGTAGAAGATGGCTTTGGTGCCACTCGCCTTTCCCGTGAAAAAGCTCGCCGTGCTGAATCTTGGATTGAGCTTGAAGCGGCCCATACTGCTGAAGAAGTGGTAATCGGTATTATCAGCGGCAAAGTCAAAGGTGGCTTTACTGTTGATGTGAATGGCCTGCGCGCCTTCCTTCCAGGATCCTTGGTAGATGTACGCCCGATTCGCGACACTGCCCACTTGGAAAACAAACCGCTTGAATTCAAAGTAATCAAGCTGGACCAAAAACGTAATAACGTGGTGGTATCCCGCCGTGCAGTGATGGAGCAAGTTAACACAGAAGAGCGTGATGAGCTGCTGGCCAAGCTGGAAGAGGGTATTACTCTTAAAGGTATCGTTAAAAATCTTACTGACTACGGTGCATTTGTTGATTTGGGCGGTATTGATGGCTTGTTGCACATCACTGACATGTCCTGGAAACGTATTAAGCACCCAAGTGAAATCGTGAATGTTGGCGATGAGATTGATGTCAAAGTATTGAAGTTCGATCGCGAGCGTAGCCGTGTATCACTTGGCATGAAACAAATGGGTGAAGACCCATGGGCAGATATTTCAGGTCGTTATCCTGAAGGTGCTCGCGTCAAGGCTAATGTAACCAACCTGACAGATTATGGTTGCTTTGCAGAGCTAGAAGACGGTGTTGAAGGCTTGGTTCACGTTTCTGAAATGGATTGGACCAACAAGAACATCCACCCTTCAAAAGTTGTTCAGTTAGGCGACGAAGTAGAAGTGATGATTTTGGATATTGACGAAGAGCGTCGTCGTATCTCCTTGGGCATCAAGCAGTGCTTCATGAACCCATGGGATGAGTTTGGTACCAAGCATGCCAAGGGTGAGAAAATCACTGGCAACATTAAATCTATTACCGATTTCGGTATCTTTATTGGCCTTAACGGCGGTATCGATGGATTGGTTCACCTCTCCGATATTTCTTGGAATGAGACTGGCGAAGAAGCCGTTCATAACTTCAAGAAAGGTGATGAGGTTGAGACTGTCATCCTGTCTATCGACCCAGAAAGAGAGCGTATCTCCTTGGGTATGAAGCAACTGTCTGACGATCCTTTCACAAACTACACGACTGAAAATGACAAAGGTACGATTGTCACTGGTGTTGTTAAAGAAGTAGATGCCAAAGCGGCTGTTATTACTTTGAGCGGTGAAGTGGAAGGGCTGTTAAAAGCGTCTGAGATTTCACGCGAAAAAGTAGAAGATGCCAGTAACGAAATGAAAGTTGGCGATGAAGTTGAGGCTAAAATTATCAATGTGGATCGCAAGAACCGCACGATCAGCCTTTCCATCAAAGCTAAGGACGTTGCCGAAGAGAAAGCTGCGATTAAAGAGCACCGTAAGTCAGAGGTAGATAGTGTTGCCCCGACAACAATTGGTGATTTGATCAAAGCTCAGATGGACACGAAAGAGAAGTAGTGTTTAGATTAGGGGTGATGGAGACATCACCCCTTTCTACTTAATAGTCAAATACTTATGACAAAATCAGAATTAATAGACCATATTGTTACCCAACAGGATCAACTTCCTCCAAAGGATGTAGAGCTTTCTGTGAAAATGATTCTGGAGCGGATGACCCAGTCTCTGGTTAACAATGACCGCATCGAGATTAGAGGTTTTGGTAGTTTTTGCCTTCACTATCGTGCGCCGCGTGTGGGGCGTAACCCTAAAACAGGTGACTCAGTTGAGTTGTCGGGTAAATCTGTTCCCTATTTCAAGCCGGGAAAGGAGCTCCGGGAAAGGGTAAATAGCAGCCTTATTAATGGCTGAGACACTCAGGCGGTGTTGATGGCCTCGATAAATCGCGGCTAATGGTTATGAGTTTGGTTACAATAAACGGCAAGGCATTTGGCTTGCCGTTTTTTTGTGTGAGGACTTTTTATGATGTTGTTAAAAAAGCTTTGGTGGCTACTGGTTGCAATTGCTGCTGTCTGGTTGGGTATCTGGGTTGTATTTGATAACCCTGAGCCTGTGGCTTTCCATCTATTTGGTTTCGATTTGGGGTTTCTCCCGGGCGGCCTTTTATTACTGGCTACGTTTTCGATCGGTTGTATTGCAGGGCTGGTCTTCAGTTTTCCAGCACTTGCCAAGTTAAGGCACCGTGTCAATGTGTTGAATAAGCAGCTGACAAAATCGAAAGTATCCGACGTGAATAGCGGTGGTTCTGCAAAGCTGGATTAGCAATGTTAAATCATGCCTGAGTTTCTTTACATTATTCTTGTCCTGCTACTCATTCTTGCATGGGTTGCGGGGCGGGCTAATGGTTTGCGGCAGCCAAGAAAAGAATCAACAGGTGAGCTGGCCAAACATTATTTTCAGGGGGTTAACTTCCTGCTCAATGAGCAACCTGATCAGGCCATAGATACATTCATACGCTCTGTAGACGTCACGCCCCATACATTGGAAACACATCTAGCATTGGGTAATCTGATGCGCCAGCGTGGAGAAGTGGATAGAGCGATTCGGGTTCATCAGAACCTGCTTTCCCGCTCCACTCTGAATCAGCAGCAACTTAGCCAAGCTCACCTTGAGCTGGGTCGTGATTTCCTCAAGGCGGGGTTGCTGGACAGAGCTGAGCGATTATTTCTTGATCTGGTGGAGGACGCCTCCGGTAATTTCAGGCAAGAGTCTTTATGCCATCTAGTGCAGATTTATCGGGATGAACAAGAGTGGAGAAAAGCCATTCGTGCTGCAGGGATGATGCAGAAGACCTTGTTTGGTCGAGCCAATAATAATTTAAATATTGAGCAGGCTCACTTTTGTTGTGAGCTTGCAAAACAGAGTATGGATAAGGGCGATCCTCTCGACGCAAGACGTCACCTTAAAGCAGCCTTGAGATTTAATAAAAATTCAGCCAGAGCGAATATTCTGTGGGGAGACCTGGAAGTGAGTGCGCTTAATTTTCAGGCGGCACTTAAGCATTACCGTGTGGTTCCCCAGCAGCAGTCAGATTGTCTTCCCGAAATACTGGTGAGAGTCAGAGGGTGTTATGACAACCTGAATGATCAGGGTGGGCTGCTTAAACAGTTGAGAGGCTGGTTGAAAGACTACCCTGGAGCCAGCGTTTTACAGTCACTGGCGGAAGTCATCCGAAAAAAGGATGGTGAGAATGAGGCCGCCCTGTTTTTGGGTGAGTCTCTGACAACAACCCCTTCTATCAAGGGGTTGAACACTTTGCTTGATATCCGTATTCGTAACTGCCAGGGTGTGGTGCAAGATAATCTGTCATTGTTACAGAATGTATTGGAGGAGTTGGTTCGCCAGCAGCCCAGTTACCGATGCCTGCAATGTGGATTCAAGGGTGCTCATTTACACTGGTTATGTCCACAATGCCAGCGCTGGGAAACCGTTAAACCTATTCGAGGGCTAGCAGGTGAGTAACGATGACTCACATCACAGGCCTTTAGGAAACTAATAAAGAGAGCATTCGATGAGCGATAGAAATTCCAACATTATTGTAGCGTTGGACTATAACAATGTATCAGAGGCGAACCACTTCGTAGATTCAGTGTCACCTGACCTCTGTAAGTTAAAGGTAGGTAAAGAGCTGTTTACCCGAGCGGGACCTCAATTTGTTACGGGGTTGGTGGGTAAGGGATTTGATGTATTTCTTGATTTGAAATTCCACGATATTCCTAATACGGTCTCAAAGGCGGTGAAAGCCGCGGCGGACTTGGGTGTCTGGATGACAGATGTACACGCATCCGGTGGTCGCCGAATGATGGAAGATGCTCGTAATGTTCTAGAGCAGAATAGCAGTGATATGTTGTTAATTGCTGTAACGGTTCTCACCAGTTTTGCCAAAGAAGATCTTGCTGAAATTGGCATTGATTGTACCCCTGAAGAGCAGGTTCATAGATTGGCAGCCTTGGCTCAATCTTCTGGAATGGATGGTGTTGTGTCCTCGGCTATGGAGGCCTCAGGACTTCGTCAGGCTCTAGGCGATGACTTTGCTTTGGTCACACCAGGTATACGTCCCGCTTCAGCAGTAGGGGATGATCAGCGTCGTGTGGTGACACCTGCACAGGCTATGGCCAATGGCAGTAGCTACTTGGTGATTGGCCGTCCCATTACTCAGTCTGAGACTCCGGTCGAAACACTACTTGCTATCAACCGGGAAATTTCGCAAGATTAGTCACAGCGGCACAGGGTGTGCCGTGTATTAAAGAAATGGAGTGCCTTTAGGCACAAGGAGTTCGATATGCAACAGGTAAAATTCTTTACCAAAGTCCTTTTACTTTCTCTTGTTTCTATACTGCCAGTCTGGCAGGCAACTGCTTTTGCAGAAGCTGCTGATACATCAGCTGCAGTTCAGCAAATGGCTACCGTTAACATTAATACCGCCAGTGCAGAGGCCCTTTCCAATACTTTGAATGGTGTTGGTATGACACGCGCTGACGCTGTTGTGGCCTATAGGGAGGCTAACGGTGCATTTACATCTACAGATCAGTTGTTGAATGTGAAGGGGATAGGTGAAAAAACATTAGAGAAGAACCGGGATCGAATTGTGTTGGAGTAATTTACTTTCTGATCCATTGAAAAGGTCAGCCATTTGGCTGGCCTTTTTTATAACCAATTAAAAATCGGATGCATTGCTGAGACTCTTTTTAGAGTTAGCCCTACCTGCTGGGTTCGAACTAGCGAGCCAAGGAGTAACCGTCTCTATCTGTGTGCTCGGTATATAGTTGTAAACTCACTGAAACATTGAAAAATACTATGACACTTGCTGATTATGTCGTGGTCTAGGGTTATAGGGCAGAGTTGCTTGCGGTGTCTGCTTGGGCGCTGGAATGGGTTGGTCAGGTGAGTATGAAGAAGATATTGGTCATTATAATATTGGTGTTTCTTAATGGTTGTTTGGGCATGCCAGAAGCCGTCAAGCCGGTAAATGAATTTGAATTAAATAAGTATTTAGGTAAATGGTATGAAATAGCGCGGTTAGACCATTCGTTTGAGCGAGGCTTGGTTAATGTTACAGCTGAGTACAGTTTGAACAAGGATGGTGGTGTTACCATAAAGAATAGAGGTTTTTCTCAAGCCGATAACGAATGGAAGGAAGCGGAAGGTAAGGCCTATTTTGTTAATTCAGATGATGAAGGTTATTTAAAAGTATCATTTTTTGGTCCATTTTTTGGCTCATATGTTGTTTTCGGTTTAGATAAAGAAAACTACCAACATGCCTTCGTTTCAGGGCCTAATTTGTCATATTTATGGTTGTTATCTAGAACGCCAACCGTAGAGTCAGACCTTTTGGAAAGTTTTATAGCCATGTCTAAAAAGTTGGGATTTGACACAGAAAAACTGATTCTGGTTGAACAGAAATGAGACCAAAGGAGCGGTTCAAGTTGATTGTCAATCGGTTAACTGGGCGTTTGTTTCTATATCCACGTAGTAACAACACTTACTTGTAATATTTTTTGGGAAATTATTAATGGAAAATCATTCTACCGAAAATATAAAAATTGGTATTAGTAGTTGCCTGTTAGGAGAAAAGGTGCGTTTTGATGCCGGACACAAGAAAAATCAGTTTGTTACTGATGTGTTGACAAATTATTTTGAATTCGTGTCATTTTGTCCTGAGGTTGAAATTGGCCTTGGTATACCTAGAGAGCCCATTCGTTTAGTCACAATAGATAATGAGATTCGTTGCAAGGGAACAAGAAACAATGATTTGGATGTGACCGAT
>JAGPWA010000050.1 GCA_018066715.1 Porticoccus sp.
GATCAACCAGTAAAAAAGTATGGCTAGGAATGGCATTGCTAACCATTAAGCGACGAATAATGAGAATTAACAGTCATGAGAATAAACAGTGACCACTGACATTATCCATGTACCCGACCTCGGTGGAGCCGAGACGGTGGAAGTGATTGAGCTCTGTGTTGCTCCCGGTGATACCGTGGAGCTGGAGCAGTCCTTAATTGTGCTTGAATCAGATAAAGCCACCATGGATGTTCCCAGCCCAAAAGCTGGAATAGTAAAAGCTCTCATTGTGAAGGAGGGAGATACTGTCAGTGAGGGGTCGGCCATTCTCGAATTAGAGGCAGAATTAGAGGCGGAATTGGAGCCAGTTGTTGAGGTTGCACCTGTTTCTGAGCCTGAATCAGAGTCGTCGCCAGCGGTTACTGAACCTGAGGATGATACAGAGCCCGGGTCTAAAATTACCCCAGAGCCTGTTGGTTCAGTAGCTGAGTCAGCAAGGAGTGAGCAAATTGTGGGGGTGCCTGACATCGGCACATCCGACCCCGTGGAGGTGATTGAAGTCTTGGTGTCTGCCGGTGACACTCTGGCTGAAGGTGACAGTTTTATCGTAGTGGAAGGCGACAAGGCAACCATGGACATTCCTGCGCCCTTTGATGGCGAGGTGCTTGAAGTGCTGGTCAAGGAGGGAGATAAGGTCACCATCGGTGACAACCTTGCTCGCGTAATGGGGGCTGGAGTACCCATGGAGGTACCGGGGGGTGCCCCGGTAGAAAGCGCCCCGATAGTAGAGGCCACTGTAACTTCAGTAGAGCCAGCCTCAGGTTCTGTAGCGCCACCCCAAGAGCCAGAGGTGTCTCATGTAACGCATTCAGATGAGGCCGATGTTTATGCCGGGCCGGCGTCCCGTGCATTGGCGAGGGAGCTGGGTGTAGATCTTCACAAGGTGGCTGGCACGGGTCCACGTGGTCGTATTCTCAAAGAGGACTTACAGGGCTATGTGAAAAAAGCGGTGGCTACTGCTGAATCTGGACAGGGTGTTGGTGCGGGCACTGGTCTGGGTTCTGGAATTCCCACTGTACCCGATGTGGATTTTAAAAAGTTTGGTGAGGTCGAGATGATCCCGCTGAAAAAAATTCAGAAGCTCACAGCCGCCAATATGCAGCGCAGTTGGCTTAACGTACCCCACGTTACTCAGTTTGACGAAGCGGATATCACAGACCTTGAGGATTTTAGATCATCATTAAAACCTGAGGCAGAGAAGCGTGGCGCTCGCCTTACGCCGCTTCCCTTCATGTTAAAAGCCTGTGCCCATGCGCTGCTGGCTAACCCCGAATTTAATCGTTCTATCACCAGTGATGGTGAAAACTTCGTACAAAAAAAATACATACACATTGGTGTGGCGGTCGATACCCCTCGGGGGTTGGTCGTACCGGTGATCCGTGATGTCGATACGAAGGGGCTGTGGCAGTTGGCCATAGAGGTCAACGATATGGCATCCAAAGCCCGCGATGGAAAACTGTCACCGGCTGAAATGCAGGGTGGTTGCTTTACGATATCCAGTTTGGGTGCCATAGGTGGCAATGGGTTTACGCCTATCGTCAACACACCTGAGGTGGGTATTCTTGGGGTGTCCAAGTCCCAAATTAAACCAGTCTGGAGTGGTTCTGAGTTCCTTCCCAGGATGATGTTGCCGTTGAGTGTTTCTTATGATCATCGGGTAGTGAATGGAGCCGATTGCGGTCGTTTCTTTACTTATTTGGTGAAAGAGCTTGGCGATACAAGGCGTTTGGCGCTGTAACTGTAAGGTGGTAGCAAGAATGTCTTATGGCTAAAACCCTACTGTAAAAGAGGTTTTTTGTAGAAATTACTGTATTTATTGAGGACTTTTGGGGAAGTTTTGCTGTCTGAGTCTGGGTTCTAAATATTAGGCACGGTGTAAATAGGTATTTATTGTGTCTAACTGGCTGTAGCCGAGAGTTTTCGGTGTATGTAAGAGCGGGGCTTTCTGCGGAGTATTGCTATGACACATTTAAGACCCTTCCGAGTATTTTCAGCTGGCGTGATAGCCATGTCTGTAGTGCTTTTCTCAGCCACCTCGGTGTTTGCTGCAGAAGAGGTTGATGAGGTTGACGTTACAGCCGTTCGGTTTGTGATTGATAGTCAAATTTCTGCCTTCAAATCTGGTGATCACCAGTCAGCTTATGGCTTTGCTGCACCGAATGTTCAGCAAGCATTCCCCTCGGTAGACGTTTTTATTGATATGGTGCGGCGTGGTTATATGCCCATCTATCAACCAGCATCTTATTTCTTTGGGCGGAATATGCTGTCAGAGGGTGAGGTTTATCAAGAGTTGATTGTGACTGATGCCGACCGTAAGTTATGGCAAATTATTTATACATTGATTCAGCAGGAAGACAAGAGCTGGAAGGTCACCAATGTGTTGATGTATCCCTATAAGGGCACTGCTGCCTAGAGCTGCCTTATACGTTCTACTTTGAAAAGTATGAAAATACTCACTGGACTGCATCATGCTTTTTCTTGATGCAGTCCAGCACACATGCTTTATTTACCGTTATTCATTCTGGCTCTTTTTTAGCCGTGTCTTTTCGAGGTGACTTTGGAGCGCCTTCAGACTTCTTATCTTTTGGTTTGTCGCTCGCAGGATGGTTTTTCTGCAAACTGGAACTGGGAAGACTCAATCTCATAGGTTGTTGGCAAACACGCACCTTATTTTTTAGGTGGTTAAATATGTCTTTGGGCATACCATCGGGAAGGTCGACAGTACTGTAGTCATTCTCCAGTCTTATCCGGCCTATGTGCTGGCTTTCAATACCCGCTTCATTGGCGATGGCGCCAACAATATCCTTGGGCATAACACCGTGGTCTTTCCCTACTTCCATGCGGTAGGTCACCATCTCAATGTCATCGTCCCGTGGGTGCTCTTTCCGAGAACGCTCCTGACGAGGGCGATCACTCCGCTCATTTCGTTCGGGTCTATCCTTGCGGTCAGGCCTGTTCTTACGATCAGGTCTATCTTGACGGTCAGATCTATTGCGGTCGGATCTGTCTCGATGTTCACTTCTACCTTGATTGCTAGTATCCAGCGGTACAATTTTGGGGAACAGCGGGCGTTCTAGCTGAAGTTGCCAGGTCATTGCTGCGGCAATGTCCGTCATTGAGATATCATTTTCTTCGGCGAACTTCTCCAGTAGTGGTCTGAATTGATCCAGTTTTCCTGTCTCAATATCTTGCAGAATACGATCCTGGAATTGCTGTACTCGCTGACCGCTTACTTGCTCACCCGTGGGCAGCTGCATAATGGTGAGCTTCTGGCGGGTAGATTGTTCAATAGAGCGAAGCAGGCGGTGTTCTTTAGGTGCCACAAACAGAATGGCCTGACCCTCACGACCTGCACGGCCAGTACGACCAATACGGTGTACATAAGCTTCGTTGTCGTAGGGGATATCGTAATTCACCACATGGCTGATGCGTTCCACATCAAGGCCGCGAGCGGCAACGTCGGTAGCAACCACAATGTCTACCTGACCTTTTTTCAGGCGATTAACCGTGCGCTCACGCAGGGTTTGGCTGAGGTCGCCATTGAGTGCAGCAGCAGAGAAGCCTCGAGCTGCCAGCTTTTCGGCGACTTCTGCAGTCGCAGACTTGGTGCGCACAAAGATGAGCATGCCATCGAATTCTTCGACTTCCAGAATACGGGTCAGGGCATCCATCTTCTGGTGACCTTTTACCATTAGGTAGCGTTGGGTAATACGCTCAACAGTTTTAGTTTTGGCGGTAATGCTGACTTCTTTTGCATCGCCCAAGTATTTTTTGACCACTCGGCGGATTGTTGGCGGCATGGTGGCCGAGAACAGTGCCCGCTGACAGGTATCTGGCGTTTCTGCCAAAATGGTTTCTACATCAGCGATAAAACCCATGCGTAGCATTTCATCTGCTTCATCGAGTACCAGCGCATTGAGCTCATTGAGCTTCAGGCTGCGTCGACGGATGTGATCGAGAATTCGTCCAGGGGTGCCGACAATAACTTGAGCGCCCCGTTCTAAGCCGCGTAATTGTCCGCGCATATCCGTTCCGCCATAGATCGGCAGCACATGGAACCCTTTCATGTTTCTGGCATAGGTTTGGAAGGCTTCTGCGACCTGAATAGCCAGCTCGCGAGTTGGGGTAAGCACCAAAATTTGTGGTTTTTTCTGGGTGCTGTCTATACGGCTCAATAGTGGTAGTGCGAATGCAGCGGTTTTACCGGTACCCGTTTGAGCAACACCGAGCAGGTTCTCTCCTTCCAATAGTATGGGAATACTTTGTGCCTGAATGGGTGAGGGCTGTTCATACCCCAGTTGTTGAACGGCTTTAAGCACCGGACTGGCGATGCCTAGTGATTCAAAATCGGGGGATGACATAAAGTAACCTGTGTTGCTTGGGTGGGTGTAGAAAGACGGGGGCGAAGTATACGCGTATCACTCTGAATGATAAAGAATTATTAGTTCTATGTACCCCGGGGTTACTAGAGGATTACTGCGGTTTTTGGGTAAGGTTTTAGAGGGGCTGCAGGGTATTTAACGTGGTGTTTGGTGTGAGGTGAGAAATGCTATTTTGAGCCTGTACCCGTTCTAGCTATTTAGCCAGTAGTCGGTCGAGCGCATTGGCAAATTGCTGACGTTCCGTATTGGTCATACTGGGTGGGCCACCGCGAACCTCGCCTATGGTGCGAAGCTCTTCCATCAGGTTACGCATGGCCAGCCGTTGCCGGATATTAGCCTTGGTATAGTGCTCACCTCTTGGGTTGATCACCTCAGCGCCTTCCTCGACGGCTTCGGCAGCCAATGGAATGTCGGCGGTAATGAGAATATCACCTGGGTTGATGCGTTGGACAATGTAGTTGTCCGCCACATCAAACCCGCTTTCAACCTGTATGGTCTTGATCAGCGGAGAGGGGGGCACGCGAATAGCATGGTTGGCAACCAGCGTCAGAGGCATGTTGCAGCGTTGGGCAGCCCTAAACAAAATTTCTTTTATCGGGTTGGGGCAGGCGTCGGCATCGACCCAAATATGCATGTATTCCTCTCTATCTTGGTTTTACAGAAGGTAGCTTAAGGTTAATTGAGTCAGCAGGCTAATCAGCAGAATGCCTGTCAGGTTCAGCCAGAAACCAGCCTTGGCCATTTCAGGAATACGGATCAGGTTGGAGCTAAAGACAATCGCATTGGGGGGCGTGGCCACCGGCAACATAAAGGCACAGCTTGCCGCTATAGTCGCTGGCAAAATAACCGCTAAAGGATTAATTCCCAGGCCCTCCGCCATCACCGCAAAAATAGGTATCAATGCCGTGGTTGTCGCCGTGTTACTGGTCAACTCGGTGAGAAAAATAATCAGAGCAACCACCATTAGAGTCATGACCAGCGGGGGGAACCCCTGTAGGCCCACCAGTTGACTGGCCAGCAACTCACCCACACCGCTGGAGCGGATAGCCCCCGCCAGAGCGAGTCCTCCACCAAACAACAAGAGCACGCCCCAGGGGATTTTAATCGCGGTGGCCCAATCCATCAGAAACTCCCGCTGCTTAAAACTGACGGGAATGGTAAACAGCAATAGGGCAGCAATAATGGCGATACCCGTGTCGGTCAAATTGGCGAGGGGTGCCCACTTCATCATCAGTGGTCGGCAAATCCAGCAGGCGGCAGTGAGAATAAAAATCACCAAAGTGAGTTTTGCTCCCGTAGTCCACGGCTCAGAGGGTTTGTCGAGAAAGGCTCTGTCGATAGCCTCTTCACCGGGGGGGTAGATAAAACGGGTCAACAGCCACCAGGCCAGAGGCACAAATACCAGCACTATAGGCAAACCAATGGTCATCCATTGGGCAAAACTGATTTCCATGCCCAGCTCATTTTGGATAAACGAGACGGTAAACATATTAGGCACGGTGCCAATAATGGTGCCTATGCCACCAATGGAGGCTGAATAGGCAACGCCCAGTAACAGGCAAAGGCTGAAGTTTTTTCGGTTGGGCGCGTCTTTATCCAACAGGCTAATAATACTGAGCAGAATCGGTAGCATCACCAGCGTGGTTGCCGTATTGGTGATCCACATACTGAGGGTGGCCGACACAAACATAAAACCACCCACCAGCCTTGCCGGTTTGGTACCCACCAACCGTAATACCATCAGAGCAAACCGGTGGTGCAAGTGCCACTTTTCCAATGCCAGGGCCAGAATAAAACCACCGAGGAACAGAAAGATTAAAGGGTGAGCGTAGGCGCCGGCTGTTTCGCTGATGGTGCTCACACCCAATAGTGGCATCAGGGCCAAGGGTAAGAGCGCCGTGGCGTAAATTGACGTGGCTTCTGTCAGCCACCAAAGCGCCATCCAAACAGCTAAGCCCGCCGTGGCACGGCCTGCAGTACCCAGTACGATTTCTGTACCGTTGAGCCCCGCGGCTCGTTCAGGTAATAGCGAATAAACCAATATCGCCAACAATGGACCAGCTAAAAGAGCCAGTTGGCGGAAGAGGCGAATACCTTGGTGGAGTTGAGATGTTTTCATAATTCTTATTATTGGGTGTTGTTACTGCGTCAACTGGCAGGCAGTCATCGATTTGTTGATGAAATGGAAAAACGTATAGGTTTCTGAGTGGGGTGTCAGCGAAGCTGAATTCTCTCATTGACATTGACATTGAAAATATAAATGTTCATGATCCGGTCAAACTTAAATTTTAAATCCAGTTTATTATCGAAAAGTCATGGGTAAATGTGAATGACTCACCTAGAAGCTCGGTATGAAAATAGATAATGTTTCCTCAAAAACACTAATCCTCTTAATCTTCTTCAATTTACCACAGCAGGCTCTATCTCAAACGCCATCGGAACTTGCCTCCCTAAGCTTGCATGATCTTATGGGGCTCAATATTTATGATGACGCTAGTGATACCGCGGCTAAGACTGGAAGCCGTTGGAATGTGGGCTATGGTTATCAACGATTAAGATTAGACGGCTATCGTACTGGTACCAGTAATCTCTCTGATCAAGCGGTTATTTTTAAGCCCCTTGAAGAACCACGAACAGCCAAAAACTATCCTGTATTGCCCACCACTATCACACAAGAAATACACACGTTTAATCTGAATTATCAATTGAATGATGATTTTCAGATAGGAATTACCGCCCCCTATATTCTACAAGGTACGGATCATAACAGTAGTATTCCTAATTTTGATACCTTCACGATAAAGAATGAAGGTGTTGGTGATGTTTCGCTCAATGTGAGGTATCAGCTTCCCTCTCCTTATTGGAAGCTTTCTGTTGCCTTAAGTCTGCCGACTGGTTCTATCAAAGAACGCGGTGATACGCCACGAAATGGCGCCGGCACAAAAGAACAATTACCTTATACGATGCAGCTGGGATCAGGAACTTATGATCTCCCTCTATCAATACAATATACAGATCGAGATGATAATTTTCATTATGGTATGCAAGCCAACGCCCTTATTAGGGTGGGTAAAAACAGTGAGAGTTATCGTTTAGGTAATACCTATGGCATAAATTCGTGGGTACGATGGATGACGGAGTATGGACTTCATCCTGGGATTTCCCTTGGTTACAGACATAGCGAAAAAATACACGGTATGGATAGCAGTTTGACTGTGCCAGGAGCATTTCCCTATCCAGCCAATATCACCGATCCAAATAATTATGGAGGTGATAAAGTTGATCTAGGGTTTAGCGTAAAAGTATGTTCAAAAGCCACTAATTGCAAATATTTCGTTGAGCTAAATATGAGCAAAGCTGTTTATCAAAACCTAAACGGAATTCAGATAAAAGAAAATTTTAAATTTGGCTTTATGACGGGAATTAATTTTTAATTTATTATGTCAAAAAGTATCAAAAAATATTCTGCAGCCCTTTTATTTCTGATGATTTATTGTTGTAGTTTAAGCGCAGGATCATTAAGCAAAGAGTATCAAATAAAGTCAGCCATTCTAATTAAGCTAACAAAATTTGTTTTCTGGGATAACCTTTCTGGTTCCACAAGCCCCATTAATTTTTGTTTACTTCAGCCAGAACCTTTCGGTCTTTATATTGATGAGGTCGCCAAACAGGATAGCCTTGTCTCGAAGAGTCATCCGTTAATGATTTTACGTGTAGATAATGGTGACGATATATCACACTGTCATGTTTTATTTATGCCCAAAAAATCACTGTTATTAAAAGGTATCCATGCAAGAGATACGGTGTTCATCACCGAAGGCCGTTCAACTATTGATAGTGACAATCATATCAATCTCTACACTAACAATGGTCAGATAAAATTTGAGATCAATATCGACAATATTCGTCGGGATAAAATCAAGATGCGCGCTCAATTGTTATCTGTGGCAACGATTGTCAAAAATACTGGTACTAAACCATGATGACGTTTTTTGATCGTTTATCTGTAAAAAACAAATTTGTTGTTATCGTCAGTATAACTAGTGCTGCATCACTGTTACTGGCGCTCTCTTTAATTGCTTACAATGACATTCGGTTGTTCAAGCAGGATTTATTAGCAAGCACTGGGTCTGTGAGCAATATATTGTCGATTAATATCGCGCCAGCTATTTTATTCGATGACCGCGACGCCGCCCAAGAAACCATTAAAATTGTTAGCGGGAATGCCAATATAATATTTTCTGCTGTCTACGACCTAAATGATACCTTAATAGCAGCGGCGCCTGGCAGTTTTAATACATCAGTTTCAGCTTCTCGAAATATCGTTTTTGGCACTCATTTTTACGCTCACTATATTGAGAGCATACAAGCAGTAACCTTTGATAATAAAGAGATCGGCTACGTTATTGTTAGACTTGATATTGGTGTTCTCAATGATCGTATTACACAATATGCAATAGCCTTTCTCGTTGCTTTTGTGCTTTCATTTATGCTTGTTTTGCTTTTATCCTCGTGGCTACAAAGTTCACTGACTAAACCAATTAATCAGCTGGTTTCGTTTACCAATGACGTTATTAAAGGTGGTAATTACAAGCAACAAATTTCTCATGATAGAGTTGATGAGCTAGGCGTTCTGCTTGACGCTGTTAATAAAATGATGGGCGTTATTTCTGCACGAGATATGCAGCTTTCCGAAGCAAAAACCTTCGCTATACAAGAAAAAGAAAAAGCCGAAAAAGCGAATAAAGCTAAGTCCGAATTTTTATCTTCAATGAGTCATGAGCTAAGAACGCCGATGAATGCCGTGCTTGGCTTCACGCAAATCTTAGAGTTTGCTACTACAAACCCACTGAACGAGGATCAGCTGGAGATGACTCGCTATATACAAAGCAGTGGCGCTCACCTGCTAAAACTGATTGATGACGTGCTAGATCTATCAAAAATTGAAGCTGGCCACGATAACATCTCACTTGAAGTGATCAGCGTTAATGACATCATGTCTCAAATTTCCACATTGATCGGCCCGGAGGCAGAAAAATCATCGATAACGATTGAAAATAAAGCTATTTATGAGCCATCTCTTATTGTAAAAGCCGACATCAATAAACTAAAACAAGTACTACTTAATTTTGCCTCTAATGCGGTGAAATACAACAGTGTAAAGGGAGTGATGACATTTTCCTGTACTAAAACAGATGCTGGAACAGTGCGATTAAGTGTAAGTGACACCGGTTCGGGTGTCCCTGAAGACTCTTTCCCTGACTTGTTTGAGCCCTTTAATCGGCTAGGTAATGTCAACTCTCCCATCCTCGGTACAGGAATTGGTTTAACTATTTGTAAGAATTTAGTTGAATTAATGGGTGGAGAAATAGGTGTATTCAATAATCCAGATAAAGGGTTAACCTTTTGGGTTGAGTTTGAATGAGCTCCAGAAAGAGAACAGTTATGCCACTACAGTCTGAGTAAAAACTCGGTATAACGATGGTTTTTCCAAGCTCCTATATTTACTATGGCCCAAACTTTTACCTGATTATCACTCATGCTAAGTCTAGCTTAAGTAATCTCTCCGGCATGGTCCAATAGAAGTGACCACGTCAAGGGAGGCGCAGCTTGTCTGTGAGCGCTTATTGTTCCTGGATCAGGAGCCTGGAGTAAAAGAGTAGAGTAAAAGGGGACAGGTTGATACTCCCTTAGTTTCTCGGACACTCCAATTAGTGGACAATACCACGACTGGAGTGAATTATGACCAAAAGACATGACTTGAGTGACTGATAAAATTAGGTTGCCACAGACCCTTTTAGATCGAGAAGGGGCGTCGCGTTGCCGTGTCTTTCCTGCTTGAATTGTTATGAAATTATTTATCGTGAGGCACTACAGTTGCCTACTTTGGCTAACTTCAGGTTTGATATTTCTATCTTTCCTTTTTCCTCATTATATAG
>JAGPWA010000094.1 GCA_018066715.1 Porticoccus sp.
ACTGGGAGTCACTTGAGGCAATCAAGCGTTGGCGAGAAAATTCAGACCATCTAGGCGCAAAGAAACTGGGTAAAGATAAATGGTTTAGCCAATATAAAATACGTATAGCAAAAGTTGAGCGTGAATATTAAACAAAGGGTCTAAACCAAACCAAGTTAAACGTTAGAGAGCGTGTAATGATCTTACCCGCTTTTCCGGACACCACTTCTCGGCTTTTAACAACCGCAGATTAAAAGTGTCCGTTTTATTGAGGAGGTTCATTGCGTCCCCTTTTCTAGTGACAAAAAAGAGGGATCACAAGTGATCCCTTTCATGTATATCTAGTACCAATAGTAGCCTCTAGTTAACAGTTTCTTTCTCCTTGGCCGCTGCGATTTCCTTCTCAGCATCTAGAGCTTCGTAGAGATTTTCTTCGGGAATGGATTGCAGCATCGCCCTAAAGTAGGCGGCAGGGAGGCTAATTTCACTGGTCTTGTCGCCAGAGATGGTAACGTTTAGCCCACTGGTTGAACCATCAAAGAAATACAGAAAGCTTAAAGGAATAGCGAGTCGCTCTTGGTATCTACATGCCGGTTTGTCTTCACAGACATTTTCTTCCTGTGACAAGGTGACCAATGGTAGTTTTTCGCCGCGCCGGGTAACGGCATCTTTGTAGGAGCGCCAGTCTGTATCGTTGTATTGGGCTGTAATATACAGCGCGTAATGATCTCCGCCCTCGTGGTCAATCAGTCGGGTAAGGTAGATCTCTGAGAAGTTGTCTGACAGTGATTGATCTGAACTGGCAAAGTTGGGGCCGTAGGTCACTTCCCCATTTTCAGGGACGAGCTTAAATTCAATACCTGCGGCGATTTCTTCTACGGAGCCCCAGTCCTTAATTGGCTCGGGTGTTGTCGTTGTTGCGGAGGCTTGTAATGAGCCAAGTGTAAAGAGAACAACGGCCTGTATCAGCAAGGCCTGTTTAAGAAATTTCATTCATTCGCTCCATTTGGTCAGCGTTGGTTGTTGTCGCGGTAAAGGTTGTAGCAAAGGTTGCGGTAAAGATTGTTAACTGAGAGGTCAATTATTCTCATAGGTTCCACAAGCGACGTCACTTTACGCTGAAACCCATTTTTCATGCAAACAAATACCGACCTTCTGTGTGCTAATATACGCTGCTTATTTACCTGTATAGGTTTGTTGGTATAGGTGCTTTGTTATGGATGAGAGCCCTATACTCAAATCACGTGTTCGAGAGCCAAATGTCTGAAAATCCCATACCTGAGAATCAACAACCAGAAAATACGTATATTGTCCGTACCTTTCCGGTGGGTCCCTTACAGTGTAATTGCACGATTATTGGTGATGCTGTCAGTAAAAAAGCCCTCGTCGTAGACCCTGGTGGCGATGCCCAGACTATTCTGCGTACCTTGGCAGAGCTTGAACTGAAGGTGGTAGCTATTATTCATACCCATGCTCACCTCGATCACATTCTTGCAGCAGGAGAGATCAGAACCGCCACGGGTGCACCTATCTATCTTCATGAGAGTGATATGTTTCTGTGGAGTTCGGTTGAAGAGCAGTGTGCGATGTTTGGGGTGCCCAACACAACATTGCCAGACCCTGACCATTACCTCAATGATGACCATGATCTTGGCTGCTGTGGTGGTGTGGCAATCCATACCCCCGGCCATACCCCGGGTTCAACCAGTTTCTGGTTTGAAGAGAGCAAGACACTTATTGCCGGCGATACGCTGTTCAAGGGTGGCATTGGCCGCACAGATTTCCCGGGCGGTAATTATGATCAAATAGTGTCGTCGATTCGTGAACGGATATACACGCTGGATGATGATGCGACGGTGATAACGGGTCACGGGCCAGCTACAACGATCATCAGTGAAAAACAAAGCAACATGTATGTTAGGGCCTAAGAGTGGTTTGTTAGAACTTAAGCTTGTTTGTCAGAACGTAAGAGTTTTTTATCAGGAGCACACATGAAACAACAGATTATGACCATGCTAGATTTGCAAGATGCCATGAACAGCAAGGTAAATGAGAACTGGGCTCAGCAGGGGTTTGCCTGGTATCGGGCGATTTGGATCGAGTGTGCAGAATTGCTAGATCACCATGGTTGGAAGTGGTGGAAGAAACAAACACCGGATGCTGACCAAGTGAAACTTGAGTTAGTGGATATTTGGCACTTCGGGTTGAGTATTCTGCTGCTCGAAGCAGATAACCGTGAGGGTCTTATTCGAGATATTGAGCAGCAGATCGTCAAGGCAAACCCTTCTGGGAATTTCCCTGAAGATCTGGAAGCATTTACCCTGGCCACCTTGAAAACTAAGGGCTTTGATGTGCCGGGATTTGCCACATTGATGGCAGGGATCGATTTGTCATTTGATGAGTTATACACCCGTTATGTGGGCAAGAATGTGCTGAACTTTTTCCGTCAGGATCATGGTTATCAGGACGGCAGCTACCGCAAGCAGTGGGGTGGCAAAGAAGATAATGAGCATCTGGTGGAAGTAGTGGCAGAGCTTGATCACAGCAGTGTTCGTTTTAAGGACGATCTGTATCAGGCATTGGAACAACGTTATTCACTGGGCTGATAATATCAGTGACTACTGAACGGCGGATAAATGCGCCTAATGCCCGACGACAAGGGCTTGGGAGTGTGAATCAAAAAACGTACAATACGCTCCCTTGTTAGCTCTAGATCGTTAGCACTACATTGTGACCGCTAAGTTGTAACCTCTAACTTGTCTCCCCCAATTATTAACAATCGATACCATCAATATTAATATAATGACTGATTCTGCTGCTCTTAAAGAAAGACATGAAATCAACAAGCTGCATAAGCGCCTTCGTCGAAATGTAGGTACAGCTATTGCTGACTACAAGATGATTGAAGAGGGCGATGTTGTCATGACCTGTTTGTCTGGCGGTAAAGATTCTTTTGCCATGCTGGATATTCTTGTTCATTTACAAAAAACGGCCCCCATAAATTTTGAAATCATTGCGGTCAATCTTGATCAGAAGCAACCGGGGTTTCCTGAGCATATTTTGCCGGAGTATTTGGACAGCGTAGGCGTTCCTTTTTATGTTATCGATAAGGACACATACAGTGTTGTAAAATCCAAGATACCTGAGGGTAGGACGACCTGTGGGCTATGTTCGCGACTTCGTCGTGGCACTTTGTATTCCTTTGCGGAGACTATTGGCGCTACAAAAATTGCATTGGGCCATCATCGTGATGATATTGTCGAAACACTGTTCTTAAATATGTTCTATGGCAGCAGGCTAAAGTCTATGCCACCAAAATTACGATCGGATGATGGTCGCAATGTGGTGATACGCCCGTTAGCCTATTGTAAGGAAAAAGACCTGATTGCCTTCGCTGAGCACAAAGGGTTTCCTATCATTCCCTGTAATCTCTGCGGATCTCAAGAAAATTTACAACGACAAAATATCAAGACAATGCTTCATGACTGGGAAAAGCAACATCCGGGACGTGTCGAGAATATATTCAGGTCGATTCAGAATGTATCACCCAGCCAATTGGCAGATGTAAACCTTTTTGATTTTCACAACCTGCCATTGGATAGAGATAACGATAAAAAAGAATACGAGTATGAGGACGCAGTGGTTAGCTCCTCTAATATTCAGACAGGTGTTCAGATTATTGATGCGGCTTTGATAGGCTGATATGTCGTAGTTCCGGTGTTGCCAGACACAATACGGTATTTGATTCAGCTCCAATGTATTGTTAATCCTCTCGCCAAAGCGGCTACCGAGCATGTCTTGCATATTCTGCTATATTCTAAGTTGGATGTACTTGGGGACAAAAATGAACAAAGAATGGTCGAAAAAAATCAACCTTATGTTGGTCAGTGCATTGCTGCCGGTGACGAGTATGGCCGGTGGTTTGTGGTTGAATGAATATGGTGATCCTTCCCAGGGCCGAGCAGGTGCAGGCTCCGCAGCGGGCACTGGTGACGCTTCTAATTCGGCGCATAATCCGGCGGCCATGACACGCTTAGACGGTGATCATGTGATGGTAACGGGCGGATTTATATACTCAAAAGTTGAGTTCGACGTGAAAAGTAATGGCATATTGAATGGTGACGGGGATGGTGGCAGTGCTGGAGATACCATACCTGTAGGTTCAGTGTTTTATACCAAGCAGCTCAATGATAAAGCTTGGCTGGGAGTTTCCTTTGGTGGCTGGGCTGGTGCAGGGGTTGATTACGACAATGACTGGGCTGGACGTGTTCAGACTACGGAAGTTGAGTTGGCCGCGATGGTTTTGATGCCATCTGTAGGGTATAAATTGACTGATCAGCTCTCTATAGGTATTGGTTTGCCCATTATGTATACCGAGCTTGAAATGGAACTGGCGGTTCCACAGGGGCCAGGTTTAAACGATGGTACCGCCAAGCTTGATGGTGATGATGTTATCGTCGCCTTAAATTTGAGTGCGTCTTACGAATACGATGAATATACACGTATTGGTGCGACTTATAATTCGGAGTTTGAGGCTGAATACAGCGGGCGTGTAAAAACAACAGGGGACGTTAATACGTCTACTGATACGGAACTGACCTTCGCTGCCAAAGTGCGTGTGAGTTTGAGTCATGATATGACTGATTCAACGACAGGACACCTGAGCTGGGGCTGGGAAGACTGGAGTGCTATGGATGATGTGATCATCAGCGCTGAAAATGGCGGCGCTAGTTTGCCAAAAAAATGGGAAGACACGTACCATTATGCTGTAGGTCTAACCCATACTATTTCCGATACCTGGCGGATCAATACTGGCATAGCGTACGACACCAATCCTGTTGATAAAACTGACCGTACTGCTGATTTACCTGTTGATAGACAGGTGCGCTACGCTTTTGGTGTAGAGCACACGCCTAGCAAAGGACCGAGTATTGCGGCTAGTCTGGTCTACGTCGATCTCGGTAGTGCTGCGATTGAATCCGATGGTTTGGGTGACGGAGGGCTCACTGGCTATAGCGGTGATTTCGGCTCCAACGATCTTTTTCTCTTTTCGATCAGTGCCAACTGGGATCTAGAATAATAGCGCTAAACAACTGAGTCTTTAGTCTTACACGCTTTCCTTTGTTAATCTCCGTCAGTTAGTTTTGTGGGTCGGCGTGAAGCCAGCCTGTTTTTATGATGATACGCTTGTCTTGTTCATTGTCGCTTTCGATACCCCATAGATGACCTTATAATGATTTTTTCCCACTCGGATTCTTCTTCATGAGCTACCAGGTTCTTGCCCGTAAATGGCGTCCTAGCAACTTCAAAGAGATGGCGGGACAGGAGCATGTATTGCGTGCTCTGGTCAATGCGCTGGACCTCGATCGCTTACATCATGCCTATCTGTTTACCGGGACTCGAGGTGTCGGTAAAACGACTATCGCTCGTATTTTTGCTAAGTGCCTGAACTGTGAGCAGGGTGTCAGCTCTGTACCCTGTGGTGAATGTAGTGCTTGTGTGTCCATTAGTGAAGGCCGCTTTGTTGACCTGATCGAGGTGGATGCGGCCTCTCGTACCAAGGTGGAAGATACCCGAGATCTTTTGGATAATGTCCAGTACGCTCCTGCAGTAGGTCGTTATAAAGTGTACCTGATCGATGAGGTGCACATGCTCTCCAACCACAGTTTTAACGCTTTGCTTAAAACGCTGGAAGAGCCTCCGCCCCATGTGATTTTCTTGCTGGCGACTACCGATCCACAGAAACTGCCGGCAACCATACTGTCCCGCTGCCTGCAATTTAATCTTAAGAATATGGGCCCC